>NZ_CATXCO010000003.1:0-39931 GCF_958366745.1 uncultured Romboutsia sp. | reverse complement strand
AAAGAAAATAGCCATTTAATATAAGTAAAAATGGTTATTTTGTCTACAATCTGAGCTATGTATAGTAATACATAGCTTTTTTTGCATATTTTTCTTGTCATTGGTAAAAATAAGGTTAAAGTTACTAACTGGAGGGATAATTAGAATGAGAGCAACTGGAATAGTTAGAAGAATAGATGACCTTGGAAGAGTTGTTATTCCTAAAGAAATAAGAAAAACTTTACGTATAAGAGAAGGAGATCCTTTAGAAATATTTACAGCTAAAGATGGCGAGGTAATCTTAAAGAAATATTCACCTATAGGTGAACTAAATGAATTTTCTCAAGAATATGCAGAAACTTTAGGTGAAACATTAGGATGCGGAGTAATAGTTACAGACTTAGATTCAATAATAGCAGTTTCTAAGCTTCCTAAAAAAGAGTATAAAGAAAAGAGCATAAGCAATGATTTAGAACAACTAATAGAAAATAGAGAATCAAAACCATTTAAAGATAGTAAATTAGTCCCGCTACATAAGGACGATGCTATGGAGTATACACATCAAATAATTATGCCTATAGTAAGTTCATCAGGGGATTGTATAGGATCTATAGTTTTAATTTCAAAAGAATCAGAGATGCTATCTGAGGGTGATGAAAAAATACTTAAAATAGCGGCTAATTTTTTAGGAAAACAAGTTCAGTAAAATATAAAAAAGACCCTTATAGGGTTCTTTTTTATTTATAAAAAATTAAATTGATTAAGCCTAGTTACAATTTTTTATACACAATAATATATTTAGAAAACTAAAAAGCTTAATTTAAAAATATTATAAAAGTAAAATTCATCTATATTATTTTGGGATTTTTGGTAATATGTTGAATGTCATATTGAATATATGATATATTAAAGTTTGTTATATAAATAATTTGGAGGGAAAGTTATGAGTAGTGTTAAAGCAAAAGACTCATTTTTAAAAGGAGCCTTTATACTTGGAATGGCAGGTATTTTAGTTAAAGTAATGGGGGCATTCTTTAGAATACCACTAGGAAACCTTATAGGTGCAGAAGGTATGGCTTATTATCAAGCAGCATATCCAGTTTATACCCTATTTTTAACTTTAGCTACAGCAGGATTTCCAACTGCGCTTGCTAAGTTAGTTTCAGAAAAGAATGCAATAGGTGACCATAAAGGTGCTCATAAAATATTCAAAGTATCATATACAGTATTATTTATGACTGGAATATTAGCATTTTTAGTATTCTTCTTTGGAGCAGATTACATAGTAAATAATATAATGAACAACCCAGGTGCAAAAAGTGCAATGCTAGCAATAGCACCAGCTCTTATATTTGTTCCACTTATGTCTTCATATAGAGGATACTTCCAAGGAAATAGAGATATGAATAAGATTGCTATATCTCAAATAGCTGAACAATTCTTCAGAGTTATTTTAGGTATTGGATTAGCATATTTCTTAATGGAAGGTTATGGACCAGAATTAGGTGCAGCAGGAGCTATCATGGGGGCTACTATAGGTGCTGTAGCATCTATATTATATTTAATATTTGCATATATTAAGGGAAGTAAACAACGTAAAATAGATATAAAAAATAGTAAACACTTTAGAGATGAAAGTGTAATGACTGTGCTTAAAAAACTTTTAGTTGTGGCAATACCTATAACAATAGGTGCATCTGTAATGCCATTAGTAAATATGATAGATAACGTAATAGTTATAGATAGACTTATGGTTGCAGGATATACACATACACAAGCTTTAAAAATGTTTGGTCAATTAACAGGTATGGCAATGTCTATAGTAAACTTACCATCTGTTATAACAGTTGCAATGAGTATGAGCTTAGTTCCAGCTATATCAGAAGCTTTTGCTTTAGGAAATAAAGTTAAAGCTAGAAAAGATACAAAGAGTGCAATAAAAGTAACATTACTTATAGTTTTACCATGTGCATTTGGTATGGCTTCACTTGCAACACCTATAATGCAATTACTATATCCAAAAGAACCAACAACTGTAGGAACTATACTTTTATTCCTTACACCATGTGTAGTATTATTAGGTTTAATACAATCTATGAATGGTATACTTCAAGGTATGGGAAAACCAATGATACCAGTTATTGCATTAGTTGTAGGTATGATATCTAAAATAGTTATAAGTTACACATTAACTGCAATACCATCAATAAATGTATTAGGTTCTGCAATAGGTACAGTATCTGCATATTTTATAGCGGTTTTAATAGAGCTTGCTTGTATAAAGAAAGCTATGGGAGTAAAGTTCCCAATTAAAGAATTTATTATAAGACCATTAATAACAGTTATAACTATGTTTATAGCGGTCAAACTAAGTTATGCTTTCATAGCAGGTCTAATAGGTGGAAAGCTAGCAACTTTAATATCTATAGCTATAGGTGGAGTAGTGTATGGATTGGTTTTAATAGGAATAGGTGGTATCAAGAAAGAAGAAATACTTACTATGCCTAAAGGAAACAAGATATATACAGTACTTAGAAAACTGAAACTTATGAAGTAATAAATAGAATATATATACAAATAAAGGAAATACTTATAAATAGTTAATTTCCTTTATTTATTTTATAAAAATAAATTTATAATAAGAAATACAAAAGAGGAGTGACAAAATGTCTAAAATAAGTATTGTAGGACTTGGACCAGGAGAATATTCTCTTATAAGCCAAGGTGCTTTAGATGCTCTACATTCAAGTTGTAGAATATATCTAAGAACAGAAAAACACCCAATTGTAAATAAGCTTAAAGAAACTATAAAATACACTTCTCTAGATTATTTTTATGATAGTGAAGAAAATTTTGAGGATGTTTATTATAAAATTTCTAAACATATTGTAGAATTAGCTAAAGAAGGAGATTTAGTTTATGCAGTTCCAGGTCATCCTAGGGTAGCAGAAAAAACAGTAGGAATAATAGAATCTATGGCTAAAGAAAATAATATAGAAGTTGAGACAATAGCTTCTATGAGCTTTGTGGATGCAATGTTTAACTACTTAGCAGTAGACCCAGCGGATGGATTTAAATTAATAGATGCATTTGAAATAGAAAATTCATATATAGATACAAATACTAGTATGATTATAACTCAAATATATGACCATTTTATAGCATCGAATATAAAGTTAAAGCTTATGGAATATTATGATTATGATCAAGAAGTATGTATAGTAAATGGCGCAGGTGTTAAGAATTTAGAAAGTAAGAAATATGTACCTCTGTATGAATTGGATAGAAGTGAAAATTTATTTAATTACTTAACTAGTTTATATATACCAAAAAGTTCTAAAAAGATGTATAATACAGTACATGACTTAGAAGCTATAATGAATACTTTAAGAGGCGAAAATGGATGCGATTGGGATAAAAAACAGACGCATGAATCTCTAAAGAAATACGTTATAGAAGAAGCATATGAGCTTTGTCAGGCTATTGATAATGATGATATCGATGAAATGATAGAAGAACTTGGAGACATTCTTTTACAGGTTATATTCCACTGTCAAATAGGAAAAGAGGAAGGTTACTTTGACTTAAAGGAAGTAGTAAATGGAATTTGTACAAAACTTATTAATAGACACCCACATGTTTTCAATAATGTCGATTTAGATATGAGTCAATTTGAGAAAACTTGGGAAGAATTAAAAAGAGATGAAAAGGGTGAAACTAGTATAACTTCTGGTTTAAAAAGAATTCCAAATCATTTACCTGCACTTATAAAAGCTGAAAAAATTCAACATAAAGCAGCACTTATAGGTTTTGATTGGGACGATATAAAGGATGTATTTGAAAAAATTGAGGAAGAATACAAAGAACTACTTGACGAATGTAAACAAGGAAATATAAAATACATAAAGGAAGAACTAGGAGATTTACTTTTCTCAATAGTAAATTTAGCTAGATTCTTACACATAGATTCAGAAGAGGCATTAAACCTTACAAATCAAAAGTTCATAAATAGATTTGAATTTATGGAAGAAAATGCGTCTAAACTACATAAAAAGTTAGAAGATTTGACGCTTGATCAAATGGAAGAACTTTGGCAAAGTGCTAAGAAAAACAAATTGTAAAAATTAAAAGGAAATTTGTCAAAAATCTAGAATTTATAGTTATAAAATTATAGTTCTATATTATAAATATTTTAGGAGGTATAACCGTCGTGAATAAAGCAGAATTAGTATCAAAGATGGCAGAAAAAAGTGAATTAACTAAGAAGGAAGCAGAGGCTGCATTAAATGCATTCATGAAATCTGTTGAAGAAGCATTAGTAGCAGGAGATAAAGTTCAATTAGTTGGATTTGGAACATTCGAAACTAGAGAAAGAGCTGCTAGACAAGGAAGAAATCCTAGAAATCCTGAAGAAGTTATAGAAATACCAGCTTCTAAAGCTCCAGTTTTCAAAGCTGGAAAAGGATTAAAAGATATAATAAACGGATAATTAAAATGAAAAAGTGTGGGAGTATATACCACACTTTTTCTGTATATAAGGGAGGCGTATTTATGAGATTAGATAAATTTTTAAAAGTATCAAGAATAATAAAGAGAAGAACAGTTGCAAAAGAAGCTTGTGATAAGGGGATAGTTACTATAAATGGAAAAGTAGCAAAGTCTTCATCAGAGGTTAATATAGGAGATTTATTAGAAATTCAATTTGGGGAAAAGAAGATGAAGTTTAAGATAAATGAGATAAGGGAACATGTATTAAAAAATGATGCAAAAGAAATGTATGAGATAATAGAATAAAATTAACAATCCCTCAGTATATTTATATTAGTATAAAATAAAATATTTTTGCTGGGGGGATAATATGGAACATAGTATAACATTAAAAGATAGATCTAGTTTGGATATATCAGGCATAGAACATATTTATTCTTTTAATGATAAAAAAGTAGAACTTAGAACATCTGCAGGTGAAATGGTAATAGAAGGCGAAAACTTAGATATGGGAAAATTAAGCTTAGATGAGAGTATTATAACGGTTGAGGGAACTATAAACTCTATAGTTTATTCTAAGGAAAGAAAGCCACAAGAAAGTTTTATAAAGAGGTTATTTAAGTAAATGATTCCATTTACAGAAGATTTAAGCTCATTTTATGCCACTATATATGGTGGCTTACTTATAGGTTTATTGTTTGATATAAATAGAAGTTTGAAATCTAATTTTAAAATATTAAAATATTTCTCCATAGTTTTTAATATAGTATTTTGGATAATGGCAACTGTAATTATATTTATAACAGTAAACGCTATAGAATCTTTTGATTTAAGATACTATCATTTTGTGGCTTTATTAATAGGTTTTTTATTATATTACAATACAATAAGTAAATTTGTTCTAAAAATGCTCAATAAAATAATTGGATTTATAGTATTTTTAATAAAGAAAACTATAATTTACATATCTGTAGTCTCTGAAAGTTTATATTATATGGTTGTTTATACTATACACCTTTTACTAGATACTATATTTTTTATACCAAATTTATTTTCAGCTACTAAGAAGGTTATAAAAAGAAAGCATAGAATTAAATTAAAGGTAAACAAAAAAGCATAGGTAAGGTGTAATTGATATGAACATAAGAAAAAAGTTTTCGGCCCAATTTATGTTAGTAACAGTTTTTATTTTGTTTATAGTATATACATTAATAAGTAACTTTGTATTTCAAGTAAAGAAATTAAATGAGTACAAAGCTGAAATATCATCATTAAATAAACAGATAAGTAGTACTAAAAAACAAATTGAAGAGTTAAAAAAAATAGAAAATGGTAATACAAGTGAAGATTTAGAAACCATAGCAAGAAATCGACTTAATATGGTTAAACCTAATGAAATAGTATATATTGATATAGGAAAAGAAGGTAAATAATTTACCTTCTTTTTGTTTATAAATAAATAGGTTAGAAGTATGATAGAGTTTAGAGTGTACTTTTAGTAAAGTTAATTTCTTAGCGATAAATGTGTAATATTGATTATTAAATAGTATTTAACTGATATAATAAATTTAGAATTATAAAATTTATTAATTTAGATAGATTAAGAGTTTAACTAAAAATAGATAGAAGGAGATGGATTTATGAAGATTGGTACTATAGATATAGGAACGAATTCAATGAGACTTTTAATAGCGGAGTATAGATATGGAAAATTAGTAAATAGAAAAAAGTATGTGAACACAACTAGAATAGGACAAGGTGTTGATAAACAAGGATATATAACAGATGATGCAATCGAAAGAAATATAAAAGCTTTAGTGGAATTTTCTAATATATGTAAAGAGGAAAGCTGTGAAAAAGTATACTGCATGGGTACTTCAGCACTTAGAGATAGTAAAAATAAAGATGTATTCGTTAAATTAGCTAAAGATAAAGCAGGTATAGATGTAGATATAATAAGTGGTGAAAAAGAATCAAATCTAGGATTTATGGGTGTATTAGAAGGAATAGAAAATGCAGAAGACATATTAGTAATAGATATAGGTGGAGGTTCTACTGAGTTTATTATAGGAGATAAAGAGGGAATAAAATTTTCTAAAAGTGAAAATGTAGGGGCACTTAGAATGACTGAAAAATTTTTACATCAAGATCCTATAAATGATAATGAATTTGAAAGTATGAGTAATTTTATATACGAAGAGGTAAAAAATACATTAGAATATATAAAAAATAATAAAGTGAAAAAGCTTGTAGGTATTGGAGGAACAATAACTTCACTTTCAGCAATGAATCAAGAACTAGAAGTATATTCTATGGAAAAAATACATAATAGTAAGATTAATTTGAGTGAAATAGAACTAATTCTACAAAATTTAAAAAGGATGACACTAAATGATAAAAAATCCTTAAAAGGGCTACAGCCTAAAAGAGCTGATATTATCACTGCTGGTGTAGAAATACTACATACAATAATGAAAAATCTAGAAATAAAAGAAATAACAGTAAGTGAATATGATAATTTGGAAGGCTTAATGTGTCAAAATATAAAAAATATGTCTTAATATTTTAAAATTATTAGAACTGATTATGACAAAATAAATCCTACTCTCTTTGCTACAATCTCCTTATAAAAAGCAAAAGAGGGAGGATTTTTTTATGGACAAGAGTTCAATGAGTATATCAAGGAATAATATTAATTCAGAAAAAATAAATATACATTTGTTAAATTATATTGATTCTAATGTAATAATATTCAGTTTGATAGGTTTTTTATTAAGTAGAACAATTTTAATAGGCTCTATAGCACCTTTAGGTATAGCATTTTTTTTAGGTATAAGTAAGGTAGAAAGGTATAGAATACCGATATTCATATCTACAATAATTGGAGTAATATCATCTGGCAATTCTATTCCATATATATTAAAGTATATTATTTGTTTATTTATATTTATGATTATAAGTAACAAAATAAAGAATATTAATTCATACTTGAAGTTATCATTTATTGGAGCGTTTATAATTTTCCCTATATCATTAGGACAAGTTATATTATCTAATAAATATTTATATGATATATTATTATGCTCAATGGAAGCAATTATTACATTTATTTCTATTTATATATTTTCATTTGGAATAAACCTCATAACAAATATAAATAATAGAATATCTGTAAGAGTTGAAGAATCTATAGCTTTAAGCTTTATAGCTATATTTAGCATAATAGGTATTGGTAATATAGAAATATTAGGTGTATCTATACAAACAGTTTTAGCGACAGTATTAATATTAATTACATGTATAATAGGTGGTGCAACTATGGGTGCTAGCTCTGGGGTTGTTGTAGGTATAGCCTTTTTAGTTAACAATATATCTTCAGCAATTTATATGGGAATATATTCTGTTGCAGGATTGGTTGGTGGAACATTAAATAAACTAGGTAAATATTTTTCTATATTAGGATATGTACTAAGTTGGGCAATGGTATATGCTTATACATCAGGAATTGAGTCTAATATACATCAAATTAGAGACATGTTAATAGCTAGTTTGATAGTAGTTATATTACCTAATAAAATATTTAATAAAATAGAAAAATTATTAAAATTAAATATAGAATCAAATGACGTAGTTTATGATTATATAAGAAGAAGTAAAGATATGACTAATAGTAAATTGATTAATATGTATAAAGCTTATGATGAGTTAGCAGATACATTTGATAAAATTAGAGAAAAAGATAAGGTTATAGATACGAGGGATATAGCAAATATTGTTGACATGATACATAATGATGAATGTAGAAACTGTAGTATGAGAAGACGATGTTGGGATTTAAATTTTTCTCATACATATATGTTAATGAGCCAAGTTTTAGAAGAACTTGAAGATAACGGACAGGTTACTATTGAAAGTATTAGTGAGGATTTTAGAAAGGAATGCTTAAAACCTGAAGAGATTGTAAAGATAGCAAATTATTATTATAAATTATTTTTAGTAGATTATAATTGGAGCTTAAGATTTTCAGAAAGTAGAAAATTGATAGCTAATCAAATAAAAAGCATATCAAAATCAATAGAATCACTATCAAAAGATTTAGAAGGTAATATTGTTTTAGATTTAGAAAAAGAAAAAAATATTTATGATCAGTTACAAAGATATGGAATACCAGTTAATAGAGTTAGTTACATGAGTAAAGGTTTAGATGATTTTGAAATAACTATAGATAAAAACATATGTAGTGATGGATGTATGTGTGAAAATAAATTAACTAAAGTACTTTCAGATATAGTAGAAGAAAATATTACTGCACAAAAGATTGGATGTCATTCACTAGGAGGAAAGTGTAAAATAAACTTTACTAAAGCCCAAAAATATAAAGCTATAACAGAAGTTGCAGGAATGTCTAGAGATGGACATATATTATGTGGTGATAACTATACATATATGGATATAAGTGATGGTAAGTATATGGTGGCTATAAGTGATGGAATGGGTAAAGGTAAGAAAGCTTATGAAGAATCTTATATAACTATAGATATTTTAGAAAAAATGATGGATGCAAAGATAGACGATGAAATAGTTATAAATACTATAAATAATATGTTGCTATTGAAGTCTTCTGATGAAGAGATGTTTTCAACTTTAGATTTAGGAATAATAGATCTTAAAAAAGGAACTTTGGAAACTATAAAAATGGGAGCATGTTCTACTTATATAAAAAGAAATGATAAAGATATAGATTTAATATCTTCATCATCACTTCCAGTTGGAATACTTTCAGATATAAAACTAGATAGAAAGATAACTAAAGTTAATTACGGTGACTATATAATAATGGTATCAGATGGAATACTTGATGCAGGTAAAAATAATAACTTAGGAGATAACTGGCTTATATACTTCTTACAAAAAATTAAAACGACTAATCCTAAAGAGATAGCAAATCTAATACTAGATAGGGCACTTGAGATACAAGATGGGGTTGTTGAAGATGATATGACAGTGCTAGTTACTAAAGTATGTAGTAATTAAATTAATGTTATCAACAATATGTGAATAAATTGTTAACAATATGTGGATAACTTTTGGTTTTTATATAAAATAAGCGTAAGTATTGAAATTACAAAGTTTGACAAAAATACACAAAGTATAAAATTTTTATATAAAAATATAATTTTAAAATAAATATAGACTTATCAACAAAAAATTATTAAAAAGCTATTAAATATGTTGATAAGTCATAATTATTGTTGATAATATATAAATAAAATAAATATATAATAAAAATTGTTATAATAAATATATTGAAAAATCTAGATTTTTGTAGAAAACACATCTGTTAATATGTTGATAAGTATGTGGATAAATTAATAATAATTATTAATTTTACAAAGATAGAAATTGAATATTATTGCCTAAAAAAGCCATCCTAATAAATAAGTATATTCTATTGAAAGGATGGCTTTTTATGAATAAAAAATTAGTTAAATCCATTATACCATTGTGTATATTTATTTTATTTATAACAACATCATTACAAAAAGCTAATGATAGATATAATGATACAGCAGTGGTTGAAGCTATGGTTAATGATGAAGAAAAAAATAATGAAGAAAATGATAAAGCTGAAAATAAATCTAAAATTGACTATAGCAAAACTAGCTGGAGTCTTCAAAATTTATATAAAAGTGAAGATGAATGGAATAATGAATTAAAGAAGTTTACTTCAGATACTAAAGAGTTAAAAAACTATGTGGGAAAAGTAACTAAATCCAAAACACATTTATCTTTTGCATTAGACATAAAAGAGAAATTAGATATAAGATTAAATAAACTTTATGGATACGTAAAGTTAAACCAAGATACTAATAAAAATTCATATAAGTATATTGATATGAAAGAAAATATAAATAGGGTAAATAGAGAGTACTCTAATATATGTTCAGATTTGGAATTAGAAATACTTAAGTTATCAGATAAAGAATATAATAAGTTTATGGAAGATAAAAAATTAAATAAAAAATATGGCATGTACTTAAAAGAAATTAGACGATCTAAAGACTATTATTTAGATGAAAAGTCAGAACGTTTACTTGCTAATACTTCATCTATATCGTCTTTGCCTGGGCAAGTTTATGAATTATTTAAAAACATGGATAAAAAAACAAATTTTAATTCTGCAGAGTATAAAACAGCTTTAGAAAGTTCAGATAGAAATGAAAGAAAAAGTGCATATCAAAATGAGTTTATAGCGTATAATGATAATATAAACACGCTATCGGGTTTACTTATAGGTCAAGTTAAAAAAAATGTATTTTATTCTTCTGAAAGAGGATATAAATCATCTTTAGACATGTATTTAAAAGGTGATGACATAGATGAAAAAGTATATAATAAACTAATTGAAACTGTAAATGATAACATGGAAAGTCTTCATAAATATGTAAGTTTAAGAAAAAAGGTATTAAATTTAGATAAGGTACATTATTATGATATGTTTACACCAATAGTAGAAGCAGTTGATGATAATCTAACTTATGATAAGGCTCAAGGAATAATATATTCAGCACTATCTCCTTTAGGGAAAGAATATGGAGATGTAATTTATAAAGCATTTAATGAAAAATGGATAGATGCTTTTGCTAATGATAATAAAGTGAGTGGAGCGTACTGTTTATCTATATATGGTAACCATCCTTATGTATTGCTTAATTATAATAATTCATTGGGATCAGTATCGACATTAGCTCATGAATTGGGACATGCAGTATATGAGTATATGAGTTCTAAAAATCAAAGTTATTTTAATTCAAATCCATCTATATTTACTCATGAAGTTGCATCAACTACTAATGAAGCATTATTATATGAAATGCTTATAAAAAATTCAGAAAATGATCAACAAAAGGCATATTATATAACTCAATATTTAGATTTAATAAAAGATACTTTATATATTCAAACTATGTATGCTGAATTTGAGAAGACAATACATGAACTAGTTGAGAATAACAAGAGTATAAATGCATTAGTTTTAGATGATATATGGGGACAATTACTAACAAAATATTATGGTAAAGATTATGAATTAGATCAATTAGCTAAAGTTGGTTGGTCAAGAATACCACATTTCTATAATAGTTTTTATGTTTATAAATATGCTACAGGATGTAGTGCAGGAGTAAGTTTTGCTCAAGACATATTAAAAAATGGATCTGATAATTATATAAACTTTCTTAAAAAAGGAGGGTCTGATTATCCGATTAATGTTCTAAAAGATGCGGGTGTTAATTTAACAAGTACAAAGCCTATAGAGGATACTATAAATAAATTTGATTCCTTAGTTAAAGAATTAGAGAAACTAGTTTCAAAATAATTTAAATGACAATACAAAGTCTTAATGCTAAAATATAAATAAAGTTCTAGCGTTAGGGCTTTATTTATTGAGAAATAAAATGAATATACATGTAAAATATTTTAATAAAAATAAATAAAATTATGAGGAGGTTAACAATGCAAAAAAAAGTAAGAAAAGCTGTTATACCTGCAGCAGGGTTAGGTACTAGATTTTTACCTGCAACTAAGGCGCAACCTAAGGAAATGTTACCAATAGTTGATAAACCAACATTACAATATATAATAGAAGAAGCTGTTGCTTCAGGAATAGAAGAAATACTTATAATAACAGGAAGAAATAAAAAATCTATAGAAGATCACTTTGATAAATCAGTTGAATTAGAGTTAGAATTAGAGAATAAAGGTAAAAAAGAATTATTAGAAATTGTTCAAAATATATCTAACATGATAAATATACATTATATAAGACAAAAAGAACCTAGAGGGTTAGGTGATGCTATATACTGTGCAAGACATTTCATAGGAGATGAACCATTTGCCGTGATGTTAGGTGATGATATAGTTGATAATGAAGTTCCTTGTTTAAAGCAGCTTATGAATGTATATGAAGAATATAGAACTACAATATTAGGTGTTCAAACAGTTGATGATGAAGATACAGATAAATATGGTATAATAGCTGCAAAGTATATAGAAGATAAAGTATATAAAGTAAAAGATTTAGTTGAAAAGCCAGAGCCAGGTAAGGCTCCATCAAATATAGCTATTTTAGGAAGATATATAATAACTCCTGAAATATTTGATATACTAGAAACATTGCCTCTAGGTAAAAATGGAGAGGTTCAACTTACAGATGCATTAAGAATGTTATCAAAAAAAGAAGCAATGTATGCTTATGATTTTGATGGAGTAAGATATGATGTTGGAGATAAGCTTGGTTTCTTAAAGGCTACAGTAGATTTTGCATTAAAAAGACCAAATTTACAAAATGACTTTATACAATATTTAAGAGAAGTATGTGACAAATTTGATAAGAAAACAACTGAAAATGAACAATAATGGAGTGATAATATGAGTAGTAAGAGTCAAAAACAGAAGAAAAGAAATAAAATAATAGCACTATTTATAGTATTAACTTTAGTAGTTTCTAGTATGACAGCTTTATTAAGTGTCATAGCATCTATGTTATAGAAATTCAGGACTATATCCATATGGATATAGTCTTTTTATATATTAAAAAACATATTTGATTTTGATAAAGTATTACTATATTTTAGTAGAGGCTAGGTTAAAATGAATTTTTTACAGTATTATGGTTAAATTATAAACAATATGTCTGATAACTCAAAATATAGTACACTAATTAACAAAAAAGTATATAAATATTTACTAATTAACATATATAATATATAATTTCATTAATAACACTAACGGAGGAGATGAATATTATGGATAGAAATTTAGCACTAGAACTTGTTAGGGTAACTGAAGCCGCAGCTTTAGTATCGTCAAAATTTATGGGGAGAGGCGATAAAAATGGAGCTGATGGAGCTGCAGTAGAAGCAATGAGGAAAGCTTTTGAATCAGTAAATATAAGTGGAGAAGTAGTTATAGGAGAGGGAGAACTTGACGAAGCTCCAATGTTATATATTGGTGAAAAAGTAGGGAAGAGCGCTAGTGATAGTATGGAGGTTGACATAGCTGTTGATCCATTAGATGGGACAACTTTAATAGCGAAAGGTCTTCCAAATGTTATATCTGTAATAGCAATAGGATCTAAGGGGAGTTTATTAAATGCCCCAGACACATATATGAAAAAAATAGTAGTAGGACCAAAGGCTAAAGGTGCTATTGACTTAAATAAAACAGCTGAAGAAAATATAATATCTGTATCTAAAGCATTAGGAAAAAAGACGACGCAAATGACAATAGCTGTTCAAGATAGAGAAAGACATAATTATATAGTTGAAGCAGCTAGAAAATTAGGTACAAGAATCCAAATGTTTGGAGATGGAGATGTAGCAACTGCAATAGCAACTTGCTTTGATGATACAGGAATAGACATGATGATGGGTATCGGTGGAGGACCAGAAGGTGTAATAACGGCAGCTGCTATAAAATGTATGGGTGGGGATATGCAGGCCCAAATATATCCATTAAGTGAACAAGAAGTAAATAGATGTTATGAATTAGGGTTTACAGATGAAGAATTAGAAAAAGTATTAACTATTGATGATTTAGCTAAGGGAGATAATTTATTCTTTGCTGCAACTGGTATAACAGAGGGAGATTTATTAAGTGGAGTAAAACATATTGGAAGTAATAGAGCTAAAACTCAATCAGTAGTAATGAGAGCGAAGACAGGAACTATAAGATTTGTTGATGCTATTCATAGTTTAGATAAAAATGAGATATTAGTTGATTTAATGAAAAAATATAATATAGAATAGAACTAAAATAAGGAGCTATTTCTGATTAGGATCTAGCTCCTATATTAATTATAAAAAGCATAAATTTATTTATGAGGTTAATATATAAGTTTTAATTAAAATACTTCATTAATCAAAATTATTACGTTGTATTATTTAAAAGTACCATAGATAATAAAAGTATTTTATAATGTAGAATTATTATTAGAACATATATATATAATAGTTTATGTACTTCTTAGATATTTTTAAAATTTTTATACGATAGTTTAAATTTTTTTAAATAGTATAAAATATATAATAGATAATTAGGTTATATATTTAGTTTATTTATTGACCATACATATTAATGGTGATATTATTAAAATTAATTATTGATTAAACTTTTCTTTTTCACACCTTTGATTTCCAAAAGAGATAAAGATACATATTTATATGATAGATGAGGAGGATTTTTTTGAATTTAGATCAAGTAACATCAAATGAATTAGGTAGTAAAACATTAACTCAACTTAGAGATATAGCAAAAGAAATAGGTATAAAATCTGTAAGTAAATATAAAAAAAATGAATTAATTGAACTTATAAATGAAAATATAAAAAAGCAAGAGCCTGTAGAGGTAAAAACAAATATAGCACAAGAAAATAAGAAAGATGAGAACGTGGAAAATAAAAGCTATGTAAAGTCTTACGAAAAGAAAAATACGGATAATAGATATCAAAGAAATGAAAATAAATCATCGAATACAGAGTATGTAAATACAAGAAATAATAAAGGATACTATACACCTAAGGTTGTTGAAGAATCTAAAATAGTAGATGAATTCAATACGTCAAAAGATGATGAAGTAATGGGTGTTTTAGAAATATTACCAGATGGATTTGGATTTTTAAGAGGATCGAATTATTTATCAACAGAAGGGGATGTATATGTATCGCCATCTCAAATAAGAAGATTTAATATGAAGACTGGGGATAAAGTAAAGGGGATAACTAGACATCCTAAAACAGGGGAGAAGTTTAGAGCTCTTTTATATGTTCAAAAAATAAATGATGAGAATCCAGAAACTGCAATACAAAGAAAAGCATTCGAATTATTAACTCCAATATATCCAGAAGAAAGATTAACTTTAGAAAGAAGTCAAAGTGATATAGCTACAAGACTTATAGACTTAATATCCCCTATAGGTAAGGGACAAAGAGGATTGATAGTTGCACCTCCTAAAGCAGGTAAGACAAGCTTACTAAAAAATGTGGCAAATAGTATTGCCAAGAATCATCCAAATGTTGAATTAATAGTTCTTCTTATTGATGAAAGACCTGAAGAGGTTACTGACATGAGAGAATCTATAAATGGGGATGTTATATACTCTACTTTTGACCAAGTATCAAGTCACCATGTTAAGGTTGCTGAAATGGTTTTAAATAGAGCTCAAAGATTAGTTGAGCATGGAAAAGATGTTGTAATACTTTTAGATAGTATTACAAGGCTTGCAAGAGCTTATAACCTTACAATATCTCCAACAGGTAGAACTTTATCTGGAGGTTTAGACCCAGGAGCTTTACATGGACCTAAGAAATTCTTTGGTGCAGCAAGAAATATAAGACAAGGTGGGTCTCTTACAATACTTGCAACTGCATTAGTAGAAACAGGATCAAGAATGGATGATGTAATATTCGAAGAATTCAAAGGTACTGGTAATATGGAATTAAATCTAGACAGAAAATTAGCTGAAAAGAGAATATTCCCTGCTGTAGATATATACAAATCAGGAACGAGAAGAGAAGATTTATTACTTACTGAAGAAGAAAAAACTGCTTTATGGAAATTAAGAAGAGAAATGAGTAATAATTCAGTTTTAGAAGTTACTGATAAAGTTATTGAGTTACTTAAGAGAACTAAAAATAATGATGAATTTATAAAATCAATAAAAGGTCTTTAAGTAATAGAAAAACTCCTTGAATGGATAAAAAACTTATGCTATAATGGTGTAGTTGATATTGCAAAACGAAAAATTAATATATTTAATTTATAGAATAACGAAAGAGGTGAATAGAATGCAAAAAGATATACAACCAAAATACGAAGCTATAGAAGTACGTTGTGCTTGTGGAAACACATTCAAAGCTGGTTCTGTTAAGGACGAAATAAAAGTTGAAATATGTTCTGAATGCCATCCTTTCTATACTGGAAAGCAAAAGAATATAGAAGCTGGTGGAAGAATAGACAAGTTCAAGAAGAGATTCAAAATGGACTAGTCTTCTTAAAAAGAGGAGTTGGGAAACCAACTCTTCTTTTGTTTAATTACTGAATTTATATGTAGTAATACATCACAAATATATGACAATCAATTCATAGGGGGTACTAGGCATGTATAGACCAGTAAATCACGGATATATAGAAACTGTAATAGGTCCTATGTACAGTGGTAAGAGTGAAGAACTTATAAGAAGATTGAAAAGAGCTAAAATAGCAAAACAAAATATAGTTGTATTTAAACCTCAAATAGATGATAGATATAGTAAGGAAGATGTTGTTTCTCATAGTGGAGATAGTATAAAAGCTATACCTATAAGTGATTCTAATCAAATATATGATCATATAGATGAAAAAACTCAAGTAGTTGGTATTGATGAAGTTCAATTTTTTGATGATAACATAGTTGATGTAGCTATAGATTTAGCAGATCAGGGAATAAGAGTTATTGCAGCTGGACTTGATATGGATTTTAAAGGTGAAGCATTTGGACCTACACCAAGACTTTTAGCGGTATCTGAATTTGTTGATAAGATACAGGCTATATGCTCGGTTTGTGGACAACCTGCTACAAGATCTCAAAGGTTAATAAATGGGAAACCTGCGAGATACAATGATCCTATAATACAGGTAGGAGCAGTAGAAAGTTACGAAGCTAGATGCAGAAAGTGTCATGTAGTATATCGTGAAGATAAATAAGTTTATTAATATATCCTTTTAAAGTTTCACTTTAAAAGGATTTTTTGTATTATAATAAAGTATAGATATATAAATTAAATTTTGATTTAAAGAGGTGGGTAAATGAGCAATATATCTGTGGGAGGCCAAGCGGTTATAGAAGGCGTAATGATGCAATCTAAAGACAAAAGAGCTATTGCCGTAAGAAAAAGCAATGGAAAAATAGTGTTAAAAAAGAATAATATTAAAAGTTGGATAAATGAAACAAATATAAATAAAATACCTTTTTTAAGAGGGTCATTTATATTATTAGAAACAATGATAGAAGGAATAAAAAGTTTGAATTTTTCATCTGAATTTTTTATTGAAGATGGAGAAGAAGATGCTTTTGACAGATTTATAAAAAAGATATTTAAGGATAAAGCTAATGATGCAATAATAGGTATATCTTTAGTACTATCTTTATTATTTTCAGTAGGTATTTTTATACTTATACCAACAACGGTTGGGGGTATATTTTCAAAAATAATTGATAATAAGTTAATACTTAATCTAATAGAGGGAATAATTAGAATAAGTATATTATTTGCATACATAGTTATAATATCCCAAAATAGTGATATTAAAAGAGTTTTCCAATACCATGGAGCTGAACATAAATCAATACACTGTTATGAAAGTGGATTAGAATTAACAGTAGAAAATGCTAAAAAATTTACAACACTTCATCCTAGATGTGGAACGAATTTTTTATTTATAGTTATGTTTACATCAATAATATTATTTTCTTTCTTTGGGTGGCCTAATCCATTAGTTAGGGTTGTCATGAGGATACTATTTATTCCAATAGTTGCAGGTATATCTTATGAAATAATAAAATTTCTTGGGAAATATAATAATAAATTTACTAAAATTGTCGCATACCCAGGTATGATGTTACAAAAATTTACAACAAAAGAGCCAGATGATGAACAACTAGAGGTTGCATTGACTGCTTTAAAAGCTGTAATAAATGAAAAATAAAGGAGACAATATGACAATAAGAGATATAATCATTAAATACTCTCAAGAGCTAGAAAAAATAAGTGATACTCCAAGACTGGATGTAGAATTATTTTTACAAAAAGCTCTTGGTGGAGTTGATAGAATTTACATACATTTAAACTTAAATAAAGAGCTTACAACAGAACAATATGATGAATTTATAAAATATATAAATGATAGAATTAATGGAAGGCCAGTTGCATACATAGTAGGTAATAGAGAATTTATGGGACTAGACTTTTTTGTTAAAGAAGGTGTCCTAATTCCCAGACCAGATACTGAAACATTAGTTGAGGAAATAATAGAACTTTGCAAAAACAAAAGTGAACAAATTAATATACTTGATATTGGAACTGGATCTGGGTCTATTACTGTAAGTTTAGCTAAATATATAGAAAACTCAAAAGTAATGTCTTTTGATATATCAGATATACCACTAGAAGTAGGTAAAATAAATGCTATAAATAATGAAGTAGATAATAAAATTGAATTTGTTAAATCAGATGTGTTTAGTGCTATAAAAGATACGGAAAAGCAATTTGATGTAATAGTATCTAATCCACCATACATACCTAAGAAGGATATAGAAACTCTTCATACACAAGTGAAGGATTATGAGCCGTATAATGCTCTTGAAGGTGGAGAAGATGGACTTGATTTTTATAGACAAATAACTAAAGAGTCAATAGACTACTTAAAGCAAGGTGGTATATTGGCATATGAGGTTGGACATGATCAAGCTGAAGATGTATCAGAAATAATGAAGTCTTATGGATATACTAAAATATATAAAAAGAAGGATATACAAGGCATTGATAGAGTTGTTATAGGTTTTAAACTATGATATAATCAAAGAATTGATATTGACAAATAAAGAGGTGAAAATATGCTAAAGAAGTTAGAAGTACTAGAAGATAAATATAAAGAGTTAACAGAAAAAATAAGTGATCCAGAAATAATAAATGATCAAAAGACTTGGCAAAAATACATGAAAGAACATGCTGATTTAGAACCAATAGTAATGAAGTACAGAGAGTACACAAATGTGTTACAAAGCATAGCTGATTCAAAGGAAATATTACAAGAGGAATCAGATGAAGAGTTAAGAGAATTAGCTAAAATGGAATTATCAGAAATGGAAGATATGGTTGAGCCATTAGAATCAGAACTTAAGATATTATTATTACCTAAGGACCCTAACGATGATAAGAACGTTATCGTTGAGATAAGAGGTGGAGCAGGTGGAGATGAAGCAGCTCTATTTGCAGGTGATTTATTTAGAATGTATTCTAGATATGCAGAGAGAAGAAGATGGAAAATGGAATTATTAAGTGCAAGTGATACGGGTGTCGGTGGATATAAAGAAGTATCATTCTTAATAAAAGGTAAAGGTGCATATTCTAGACTTAAGTATGAATCAGGAGTTCACAGAGTTCAAAGAATACCTTCTACTGAATCAGGAGGAAGAATCCATACATCAACGGCTACAGTTGCTGTTTTACCAGAAGTTGAAACTGTAGAAGTAAATATAAACCCAAATGACTTAAGAATAGACGTATTCCGTTCTTCAGGAAACGGTGGACAAAGTGTTAACACTACTGACTCTGCGGTAAGAATAACACATATACCAACAGGAGAAGTAGTTTCTTGTCAAGATGGTAAATCTCAGTTAAAGAATAAAGAACAAGCTCTAAAAATATTAGTAGCTAGATTAAATGATAAAGCTATAGCTGAGCAAAATAAAGATATAGCAGCAGAAAGAAAGAGTCAGGTTGGTACAGGAGATAGATCTGAAAGAATAAGAACTTATAACTTCCCTCAAGGAAGAGTAAGTGATCACAGAATAAACCTAACATTATATAAGTTAGACTCATTCTTAGATGGAGATATCGATGAAATGATAGATGCTCTAATAACTGTAGACCAAACTGAAAAGATGGCATCAATATAAATCCCTATTAATCTAGGGATTTTTTTGAGCAACTTAAATTATTTTGATGCTTTTTAAAACTTTAATTAGTACTAAGGCTTTAAAATATTGGATAAATATAGTATGAATAGATTAAAATTTATATAATAACTTTGGTAATGTTATCTCCATGTGAAGTATATAATGTTATATACAATACAAGGAGGGAGAATATGATACTTAGAATAACAATAATAGGATTACTTGCTGGTGTTATTGGTACAGGTCTTGGTGGAATTATATCTGCTTTATTCAAAAGAAATGTTGACCGATATTTAGACTTTTTTATGGGTCTATCTGGGGGAATAATGCTAGCTGTAGTTGTATTTGACTTGATGAAAGAATCTATGAATGAAATCGGTGTTTTACCTACTGTAATATTTACATTTGTGGGCGTATTATTAACTATGTTTTTAAAAACAAAATTAGATATGTCTAAAGAAATGAAAGCGGGATATCTTATATTTATAAGCATATTGTTACATAATTTACCAGAAGGGTTGGCTATAGGCTCATCTTTTATGTCTACTGAAACATTAGGTATGACACTTGCAATAGTAATAGGTATACATAATGTTCCAGAAGGGTTAGCAATGGCATTAAGTTTAGTTGGAAGTAGAATGAAAATATCTAAAGTTATTTTATTTACAATAATAGCAGGAATACCAATGGGAATAGGAAGTTTCATAGGTGCTTATTTTGGAGGAGTATTTCATTCATTGATAGGGGTATTTCTTGCATTAGCAGCTGGTACAATGATGTATGTCGTGTTAGAAGAGATATTCCCAAAGTCAAGAAGCTTATATTGTATAATAGGTTTTTTAATTGGAACAATAATTGTATATTACATCTAAAAATGAGATGAAAGCAGGTATACTAAAGATGAATACTATCATAAGTAAAATAGATATAAAAAATATAGATAAAAATGAGATAAAAAAACAAGCAGAATTAATAAAAGAAGGAAAAACGGTAATATTTCCTACAGAAACTGTATATGGATTGGGAGCAAATGCTTTAGATGAAAATGCTGTAAAAAAAATATACGAAGCTAAGGGAAGACCTAGCGATAATCCACTTATAGTACATATATATAATAAAGAAGAAGTATATAATCTAGCAAAGGATGTAAATGAGAAGGCTGAAATTATAATGGAACATTTTTGGCCAGGTCCTATAACTATCATATTAAATAAGAAGGATATAGTTCCATATAAAACAAGTGGTGGATTAGAAACAGTAGCTATAAGAATGCCGTATCATTCAATTGCTAGAGAAATAATAAAACAAGCAGGAGTTCCTATAGCTGCGCCATCTGCAAATATTTCGGGAAGACCTTCTCCTACTAAAGCGGATCATGTTTATGAAGAAATGAATGGAAGAGTTAGTGGAATAGTTTTAGGTGGAGATAGCAACTTTGGTTTAGAGTCAACAGTGTTAGATGTAACAACAGACACTCCTATGATACTAAGACCAGGGAGTATAACTAAAGAGGATTTGGAAAAAGTAATAGGTGAGGTTTTAATAGACCCTTCTTTAGCTAGAAAAGAGGACAATGATAAGGCTAAGGCACCAGGTATGAAATATACACATTATTCTCCAGATGCAGATGTATATATTGTATCAGGGAGTGAACACGCTATTGTAGAAAAAATAAATTCTCTTGTGGAAGAAAATGAAGAGCGTGGTTTAAAAACTGGAGTAATGTGTTTAGAAAAGAATAAAGATAATTACAAAGGTGAAGTTTTATCTTTAGGTAATACTTTAGAAGAAGTTGGAAGTAATTTATTTGATGCATTAAGACAAATGGATAAAATGAATATAGATATAGTATATTCAGAAGAATTTCCAACAGATGGAGTGGGGCAAGCTATAATGAATAGACTTTTAAAATCAGCAGGATATAAAACTATAAAAGCCTAGAAATATATCTATAAAAACATGAACAAATAATGTATAATATTACAAGATATATTCTATAACATAGATTATATAAATATAGTTGGAGGTATTGTACATATGAAAATAGGGTTAGCTAGTGACCATGGAGGATATAACTTAAAATCAGAAATAATAAAACATCTGAAAGAAAAAGGAATCGAATGTATAGACTTTGGACCAGATAATTCTCTAGAGTCAGTTGATTATCCTATATTTGGGGAAAAAGTTGCAAATGCTGTTATATCTAAGGCAGTAGATTATGGAATAGTATGCTGTGGAACAGGAATAGGAATATCATTAGCTGCTAATAAAGTTCCAGGTATAAGATGTGCTGTTGTATCGGATGTATTTTCTGCAAAAATGTCTAAAGCTCATAATGATGCTAATATGCTATCTTTAGGAGAAAGAGTATTAGGAAGAGGATTAGCTTTAGAGATTGTAGATGCATGGATAAATACAGAATTTGAGGGTGATAGACACTCGAAAAGAGTTAATATGATAAAAGAAATAGAAGAAAGATACAATAAGTAGGAGGCATAAGTAATGAGTAAAGTAATAGTAACAGATCATCCATTAATACAACATAAATTAACATTAATGAGAGATAAAAACACAGGGTCAAAAGATTTCAGAGAACTTTTAACAGAAATAAGTATGTTAATGGGATATGAAATAACTAGAAATGTACAATTAGAAGAAATAGAAATAGAAACACCAGTAACAAAAACAAAATCTAAAGTTATAGCAGGTAAAAAGTTAGGGATAGTACCTATATTAAGAGCTGGTTTAGGAATGGTAGATGGATTAGTAAGTTTAACTCCAGCTGCTAAGGTTGGACATGTTGGATTATATAGAGATCCAGAAACATTAAAGCCAGTAGAATATTACTGCAAACTTCCTCAAGATATTGAAGAAAGAGAAATGATAATAGTTGATCCAATGCTTGCTACAGGTGGTTCAGCAGTTGCAGCAATAGATGTATTAAAATCAAGAGGAGCAAACTCTATAAAATTAGTTAATTTAGTTGCAGCTCCAGAAGGTATAGCAGAGGTTCAAAAATATCATCCAGATGTAGATATATATGTAGCTGCTATAGATGAAAAGTTAAATGATCATGGATATATAGTACCTGGATTAGGAGATGCAGGAGATAGACTATACGGAACAAAATAATTTTTAGAGAAAAAAAGGAATTTAGTGATAAAAAAAGAATCTATAATTATATAGATTCTTTTTTTATGTAATTATTTTATTTAATGAATTAATAATTTAAGTTAAGTGTATTATATATAATGTTAAGTTGAAAAAGAGGTTATAAAAAATAAATATAAAAATATAAATTAAAAATGTAATCAAAAAAATAATTAAGATATAGTTGAAATATTATAAATATTCAATTAAATAATTATATTTTACTTAATTAAAATAATAAAATAATACGAATTACTATAATAAAAAAAGTATAGGGTTTATATAAAAATATTTCATTAAATTTCAAATTGAATCCTGAAAATAGAAATTCGTTCCAAAATATGAAAAAATATGATAGAATTAAGATAAAGTAAAACAAAGTTTCAATTTTAAGTATAAATTTTGATAAAATTGGTTTTTGTTATATAAAATTATACTCTTTTAGAGAGGATATATTAGTCAATGAACAAGAAAAAAACATATATGGAAATTGCTAATATGCTTTCACTAATAACTCAACTTGGGCTTATGGTATTAATATGCATATTAGGGTGCACATTTATAGGAAAGTTTTTAGATTCTAAGTTAAATACATCTCCAATATTAACATTAATATTTATGTTATTAGGTGTGGGGGGAGCATTTATGGGAGTATATAAGACTTTAATTGCATACACAAAAAGGAAGTGAAGTTATGGACAATAAGCTACAAGAAGAAATTAAAAAATTAACAAAGGGAATTATAGTGTATGATTTGTTAATATTATTAGCACTAGCGATAACTTTTAACCTTAACAAACAGATGGTATTAGGTTTGGTGTTTGGAACACTAATAGCGATACTCAACCTTAAATTGTTAGCGATAACAATAAATAAAACAGTATCTATGCCATCTACAAAAGCCCAAATATATTCATCTAGTCAATATTTGATTAGAATGGCAATAATGGCAGTGGTTTTATTTGTATCTGCTAAAGCGCCTCATTTGAATATAGTTGGAACTGCTATGGGATTACTATCTACTAAATTTGTTATTTTAACACAAAAACTATTAATAGAAAAAGTGAAAAGAAAGGAGGCATAAGAATGAGTCAAGCAAAATGGGTTTGGATTTTTGGAAACTTCAAGTTAAGTGAAACTGTTGTAGTGAGTTGGATAATAATTGCAGCTTTAGCTATAATATCATTTTTACTAACTAGAAATCTAAAAAAAGTACCCACAAGTAAAGTTCAAATATTCTTAGAGTTTGCAATAGGTGGGCTTGATAAAATGGTTAAGAATACTATGGGTGAGAAAACAGTAAAAAGAATGCCTAATATTGTACCTTACATAGGAAGTTTGTTTTTATTCTTTGCGTGTTCTAACTTAATAGGATTATTAGGATTTAGATCTCCAACTACAGATTTAGATACTACATTAGCGTGGGCAATGATAACATTCTGTATGATTTACTACGCTGGAGTTAAGTTCCATGGTCTTAAGTACTTTAAAGGATTACTGGAACCAATACCTTTTTTATTACCATTAAACATAATAGGAGAGGTAGCGAAGCCTATATCATTAAGTTTCCGTCCATTCGGGAATATACTAGGTGGAGCAGTTATAATGGCATTACTATATAGATTCTTAGGATGGTTATCAACACTGATACCAGGGGTTTCAATACCAATAGGTCAATTAGTTATACCAGTGCCATTACATTTATACTTTGATTTATTTGCAGGATTACTACAAGCATTCATATTTATAATGTTAACAATGGTGTTTGTTGGAAATGCAGCAGAAGAATAAGTAATTAATCTAAAATAAAATAAATAAAAAATTTTAAATTTCGAGGAGGAAAAGAAAAATGGATATGAATACAGCAATAATAGCAGCAGGTTCAGCTATAGGAGCAGGTCTTGCAGTTATAACAGGTATAGGAGCAGGTATAGGTCAAGGTTTTGCAGCAGGTAAAGCAGCAGAAGCAGTTGGTAACCAACCAGAAGCAAAAGGAGATATAACTCAAACAATGTTACTTGGAGCAGCAGTAGCAGAATCAACTGGTATATATGGACTAGTTATAGCTATAATCCTTTTATTCGCTAACCCATGGATATAATATGATTTTATAGAAGAATTTTAAAATTTTTCGCAATTAGGAGATGGTAAAGCCATCTCCTAATTATAAATGGTTATTAGTGGAAAGGAGGATACATATGGAATTTAAACCGCTAATAGGTATAACATATGAATTTATATTTCAACTTGTAAATACTTTCCTAGTGTTTTTCCTTTTAAAGAAACTATTATTTAAGCCTGTATTAGGAATAATAGAAGCTAGAGAAAAAGACATAAGGGAAGATTTAGCGCAAGGAGAAAGAGCTAAAAAAGAAGGTTTATCTTTAAAATCAGAATATGAAGAAAAACTAAATTCAGCAAAAGAGCAAGGTCAAGAAATAATTAAGCAAGCAACTTTAAGAGCAGAGCAAAAAGAAACTGAAATAATAGCTGCTGCTAAGCAAGAAGCAAGCCAATTAAAAGAAAAAGCTAGTAAAGATGTAGAACAAGAAAGACAAAAAGTTATGAATGAGATAAAGAATGAAATCTCTAATATAGCAATTTTAGCTGCATCTAAAGTTATTGAAAAAGATATAGATTCTAAGAAACATAAAGAGTTAATAGATAACTTTATAAAAGAGGTGGGCGAATCTAAATGATAAATGTAATAGCAGATAGATATGCACAGGCTTTATTTGAAGTTGGAGAGGAAACTCAAACTACTAGTGAACTATATCAAGAATTAAGTGAATTAGTAGACATATTTAATGAAAATAAAGATTTATACAATTTCTTAAAATCACCTTTAATTGGTAGAGAAGATAAGAAAAATGTAATGCAAAATATATTCAAAAATCAATTAAGTAATAGTATGAATAATTTCTTAAAATTAGTTATAGATAAAGATAGAATATCAGCTATAGAGAATATGAAAGAATCATATAAAAGCTTATTAAATGATAAGAATAATATATTAGAAGGAACTGCAATAACTGCGGTTGAGTTAAGTGAAAAAGAAATCAAAGATTTAGAAAAGAATCTTTCTATAAAATATAATAAAAACGTTACTTTAAATAATATAGTTGATGAAACTATATTAGGAGGAGTTTTAGTTAAACTTGGAAATGAAGAGATAGATGGAACTGTTAGAACTCGTTTATCTAAAATGAAAAATCAATTATCTCAAGTAATATCTTAGAATGGCGGTGAACCCATGAATTTAAGACCAGAAGAAATAAGTTCAATAATAAAAGAACAAATAAAAAATTATGAAAATAAAGTTGAATTAACAGATACAGGAAGTGTTTTAAAAGTTGGAGATGGTATAGCAAGTGTTTACGGATTAGAAAATGCTATGGCAGGAGAACTTTTAGAATTCCCAGGAGAAGTTTATGGAATGGCTCTTAACCTTGAAGAAGATATGGTTGGGGCAGTTATGCTTGGTGA
Source organism: uncultured Romboutsia sp. (assembly GCF_958366745.1). Taxonomy (NCBI): domain Bacteria; kingdom Bacillati; phylum Bacillota; class Clostridia; order Peptostreptococcales; family Peptostreptococcaceae; genus Romboutsia; species uncultured Romboutsia sp. The sequence goes on along the minus strand of NZ_CATXCO010000003.1, from coordinate 13,111 downwards.
TGACCGAGGTATAAAAGAAGGGGATGTAGTTAAGAGAACTGGAAACGTAGTTTCTGTTCCAGTTGGAGATGCATTAATAGGAAGAGTTGTAAATGCATTAGGTCAACCAATAGATGGAAAAGGACCTATAAACACAAATAAAACAAGACCAGTTGAATCTGAAGCTACAGGAATAATGGCTAGAAAATCTGTTCATCAACCACTTGAAACAGGAATAAAAGCTATAGATGCCATGATACCAATAGGTAAAGGTCAAAGAGAGCTTGTAATAGGGGATAGACAAACAGGTAAAACATCTATATGTATAGATACAATACTTAACCAAAAAGGTAAAGATGTTATATGTATATATGTTGCAATAGGGCAAAAGCGTTCTACAGTAGCTCAATTAGTAAACACTTTAGAAAAAGGTGGAGCTATGGACTACACAATAGTAGTATCTGCAAGTGCTTCAGAATCTGCACCACTTCAATTCATAGCACCATATGCTGGAGTTGCAATGGGTGAAGAATTCATGTTTGAAGGAAAACATGTATTAATAGTATATGATGACTTAACTAAGCATGCAGTTGCATATAGAGAGATGTCATTATTACTTAAGAGACCACCAGGACGTGAAGCTTACCCTGGGGATGTATTCTACTTACACTCAAGATTACTAGAAAGAGCTGCTAAGTTATCAGACGAATTAGGTGGTGGTTCTATAACTGCACTACCTATAATAGAAACTCAAGCTGGGGACGTTTCTGCGTACATACCAACTAACGTTATATCTATAACTGATGGACAGATATACTTAACACCTGAATTATTCTATGCAGGTATAAGACCAGCAGTTGACCCTGGTATATCAGTATCAAGGGTTGGAGGTTCTGCTCAAATAAAATCAATGAAAAAAGTTGCAGGACCATTAAAGCTTCTTTACTCTCAATATAAAGAACTTGCTGCATTCTCTCAATTTGGATCTGACTTAGATGAAGATACTAAGAAGAGACTTGCACAAGGGGAAAGAATAGTTGAGGTATTAAAGCAAGGTGAACATCAACCACTAAAAGTTGAAAATCAAGTTATGATAATACATGCAGTTACAAACGATTTATTATCTGATATACCAGTTAATAATATAGCAAGATTTGAAACTGAATTATTCCAATTTATAAATATAAATTATCCAGAAATAGGAAAGAAAATTCTTGAAAATGGAGATTTCACTCAAGAATTAACTAACGCTATAAAAGAATTTAAGAAAAAGTTTGTTATAGAAGCGTAATCCTTTTAAAAAAAGGAGGTAAACACAGTGGCAGGAGCTGGAATGAAGGAAATCAAAACTCGTATTAAAAGTGTTGAGAGTACTAAACAAATAACTAAGGCTATGGAACTTGTATCGTCATCTAAATTTAGAAAAGCTAAAGAAAGAGCTGAAAGTGCAAGACCATACTTTAATACTTTATACAACACAGTTCAAGATATAGCTAAAAATACGAGTAATAGTAGAAATGTATTTCTAAAAGAAAGAAAAGTTAATAACGTATGTTATATAGTAATAGCTGGTGATAGAGGATTAGCTGGAGGTTACAACTCTAACATTTTAAAAGCAGTACTTGCTCATAACAAATTAGGTACAGGAAAAGTTATACCTGTAGGAAAAAAAGCTAAGGAGTCTTTAAGTAAAAGAGGCTACGAAGTTATAGATTATATAGAATCTGTAGAAAAATGTGTTTATGAAGATGCAAACAGAGTAGCTCAAGCAGCTATGGAAGCTTATAAAAATGGAGAAGTTGATGAGGTTAATCTTGTTTATACAGAGTTTATATCTGCCTTATCACAAGAACCTAAGATAGTAAAATTATTACCAGTTACAATAGATAATACAAATACTGAAAAAGAAGTTAAAAAAGGCAAAGCTGCAGTTCAATATTTACCTTCTGCTGATGCAGTACTTGGGTATGTATTACCTAAGTATGTATCAGGAAGTGTATATGGAGCAATAGCAGAATCTTTTGCATCAGAGCAAGCTGCAAGAAGAACTGCTATGGAATCAGCTACAGACAATGCTAACGAAATGATATCAAAACTAGAATTAGTATATAATAGAGCGAGACAAGCGGCAGTTACTCAAGAAATATCTGAAATAGTTGGAGGAGCGGCAGCAGCTAAATAATAAGGAGGTTAGGACATGGCAAACATAGGTAAAATAGTTCAGGTTATAGGACCAGTATTAGACGTTAAGTTTGATAGTGAAAAAAGCTTACCTAATCTATTAAATGCATTAGTGATAAAGCAAGGAGATAAAGAGATAGTAGCAGAGGTTGCACAACACGTTGGTGGCGACACTGTTAGATGTATATCAATGAGTTCAACTGATGGACTTGTAAGAGGAATGGAAGTTGTTGATACGGGGGCTCCAATAACTGTTCCCGTTGGAGATGCAACATTAGGAAGAATATTTAATGTATTAGGTCAGCCAGTTGATGGTAAACCAGCACCAACTGATGCACCACAAATGCCTATACATAGACCAGCACCAGAATTTGAAGAATTACAACCTACTGCCGAAATACTAGAAACAGGTATAAAGGTAGTTGACTTATTAGCACCATACTTAAAAGGTGGTAAGATAGGGTTATTCGGAGGAGCTGGAGTTGGTAAAACAGTTCTTATACAAGAACTTATAACAAACATAGCTTCTCAACATGGTGGATTATCAGTATTCGCTGGAGTTGGAGAAAGAACAAGAGAAGGTAATGACCTTTATGAAGAAATGACTGATTCTGGAGTTATCAAAAAGACTGCTCTAGTATTCGGACAAATGAATGAGCCACCTGGAGCAAGAATGAGAGTTGCGTTAACAGGACTTACAATGGCAGAACATTTCAGAGATGAAGAGAACCAAGACGTATTATTATTCGTTGATAACATATTCAGATTTACTCAAGCTGGATCTGAGGTTTCAGCACTTCTTGGACGTACACCATCAGCAGTTGGATACCAACCAACACTAGCTACAGAAATGGGTAGATTACAAGAAAGAATAACATCTACAAAGAATGGGTCTATAACATCTGTTCAAGCTGTATACGTTCCTGCCGATGACTTAACTGACCCGGCACCAGCTACAACATTCAACCACTTAGATGCTAAGACAGTTTTATCTAGACAAATAGCATCTCTAGGGATATTCCCAGCGGTTGATCCATTAGAATCTAGTTCAAGAGTTCTAGATCCTCAAATAGTTGGTAAAGAACACTATGAAGTAGCTAGAGGGGTTCAATCTATATTACAAAGATACAACGAACTTCAAGATATAATAGCTATACTTGGTATGGATGAATTATCTGATGAAGATAAATTAACAGTTGCTCGTGCTAGAAGAATACAAAGATTCCTAGGACAACCATTCCATGTTGCTGAAGTATTTACAGGTATACCTGGTACATATGTACCACTAAAAGAAACTATAAGAAGTTTCAAAGAAATATTAGAAGGAAAGCATGATAATTTACCAGAGTCAGCATTTATAAATGCAGGAAACATAGACACTGTAGTTGCTAGAGCAAAGGAGAGTAGATAATAATGGCAAATGTATTTGCACTTGAAATTGTCACTCCTGATAAAACCTTCTATAATGGAAATGCAGAGATGATTGTAGTTAGAACTACTGAAGGAGATAGAGGTATATTAAAAAATCATAGACCTTTAGTAGCAGGACTTGCGACAGGTACTTTACGTATTAAATTAGATGGAAAATTTAAAGATGCAAAAGTATCTGGAGGATTCATGAATGTTGATAAAGAAAAAACTGTAATAGTTACAGAATCTGCAGAGTGGATATAAAATTATATAAAAAAGGGCTAGATTTTATCTAGTCCTTTTTTATATAGTCCACATTGAGTATGAATTTAATAAATGGTGGTACTTTGAATTTTGATATAGAATTAATATAATAAAATTATACATAGTTTATATAATGGAAATAAAATAAATACTTTACCATATAAAATGTATTATTAAAGTAAAAATAAATACTTAGAGCAAGTATACAATATAAAATTTATCAATTGAATATAATTAAATAATAGGAATAGAATAAATATATAAGTATTATATGGAGGGAATAATGAATATATTAGATATTGGAGTTGATATAATAGAAATATATAGGATAAAAGAATTACTAGATAAAAACCCTAGATTTTTAGAAAAAATGTTCACATCTAAAGAAATAGAGTACTTTGAAAGTAAGAGTTTTAAGGCTGAAACTATAGCAGGAAACTTTGCAGCGAAAGAAGCTATAAGTAAGTCTATAGGAACAGGAATACGAAAGTTTAATTTAAGAGATATAGAAGTGCTAAGAGATGAATTAGGAAAGCCAATAGTGAAAACTTATAATAATTTCAAACAGATTTGCATAGATTATAATGTTTCAGAAATAAAAGTATCTATATCTCATTGTAAGGACTATGCAGTAGCTAACTCTATAGCTATAACTAAGGAGGGATAATATGAATGATAAAAGAGCTAAAGATATAATGACTACAGATGTAATAGTGGCAAATAAGAATGATATTATTGCTAACGTGGCAAATCTACTTATAAAGGAGAAAATAGGAGGGCTGCCAGTAGTAGATGAAGAAAATAAGGTAGTAGGTATAATCTCTGAAACAGACATAATGAAAAAAGAATCCCATGTGGATTCTCCAAGGATGTTAAATTTCATACAAGGGATAATATTTTTAGATGATATGAAGAAGTTTGAAGATGAGATGAGAGCAATAGCAGCATATAAGGTTGAAGATTTAATGTCTAAAGATATAATAACAGTAAATGAAAATGACACATTTGATTATGTAGCTAATGTTATGATAAACAAATCTATAAATAGAGTACCTGTAGTAGACGAAAATAACTTCTTAAAAGGTATAATATGTAGATATGACATAATAAAGGCTATGTATAATTAGAAATGATAACTTAGGAGGTTTTTTGTGAAAAGGTGGGCTATAATATCAGTAATATTTATTACTATATTTGCAATTTTTATAGGTTGTCAAAGAAGAGAGTCCACAAAAGAAGAAGTATATAAAGAGTTTCAGAAGAAGATAGTTACTATGTCATCATACAAGTGTATTGCTGAAATAGAAGCCTCAGGAAATAAAAGTTCTCATAATTATGTATTTATTCATAGTTACGTTAAACCGGATTATTATAAATTAGAAGTAGTAGAGCCGAAGAATTTAAAAGGAAAAACAATGGAGTATAAAGGTGATAAGGTAATAATAAGTAACCCAGATATAAAAGATAAAATAGAATTGCCGAATATGGAAGATAATAGACAATATGCTTTTATAGGTGATTTTATAAAAAATTATCTTCAAAATGAAGAGGTTAACATAAAGTTATCCAATAATAGTTTGATATTAGAAACTACTATACCAGGAAATAATAAATACTTCAATAAACAAATATTATATGTAAATAAAGACACTAAAAATCCAGAAAAAATGGAAATATTAAATGACGAAGGAAAACCAAGTTTTACAGTCAAATACAAGGAGTTTGAGTGTAAAAAGTAAGGGGGACAAAAGATAATGAAAAATCGAGTAACAGCTCCTACATGGGCGGAGATAAATCTAGATAACATAAATTTTAATTTAAATAATATAAGAAAGTTATTAAAAGAAGATACTAAAATTTGTACAGTGTTGAAGGCTAATGCATATGGACATGGCTCAGTAGAAATTGCTAAATTTTTAGAAAATAAGAATGTAGATTACTTTGCAGTCGCAAGACTTGAAGAAGCTATAGAGCTTAGAGAAAATAATATAAAGATGCCTATATTGTGCTTAGGATTTGTTCCAGAAGAATCTTTAGAATATGCTCTTGAAAATAATATAACATTAACTATTTATTCTTTAGAAATGGCTAAAAAACTTAATGATATATCTGAAAAAACAGGTATAACTGCTAATATACACATAAAAATTGATACAGGAATGAGTAGAATAGGTTTTGAAGCAAGTGAAGAATCTATAGATCAAATAGTTAATATATCTAATTTAAATAATCTATATATAGAAGGTATATATACTCACTTTGCTAAATCTGATGAAATAGACAAAGATTTTACCTACAAACAGGCAGATAGATTTAAATTTATGGTTGATAGTATAGAAAAAAGAGGTATAAATATACCTATAAAACATGTATCAAATAGCGCTGCAACAATTGATTTACCAGATTTAAATTTCAATATGGTAAGATGTGGTATTGTTTTATATGGATATTATCCATCTGATGAAGTTATAAAAGATAAACTTCAATTAAAGCCTGCCATGACATTAAAAACAAAAGTAGCCCATATTAAAGAGCTTAAAGAAGATACAGGAATAAGTTATGGATTAAAGTATAAAACTAGCAAACTTGAAAGAATAATTACTATACCTATCGGGTATGCAGATGGATTTACTAGAATGCAAAATAACCCTAAAGTATCTATAAATAATGAAATATTTGATGTCGTAGGAAGAATTTGTATGGATCAATGCATGGTAAGAATTGATAAAGATATAGATATAAAAATTGGAGATGAGGTTATAATATTTGGGGAAAGTAATATAAATGCAGACAATATAGCTAAGGATTTAGGAACAATAAACTATGAAATAGTATGCATGGTGTCTAGAAGAGTTGACCGTATCTATAAGGAAAGAAATGTAATTTTACAAGCTGATAGTTATTTGGTAAAATTAAAAAGATAGTATATCCCGGGAGGCGATGTTGTGCACAATAAAAGAAAGGAAAAAATAACCTTTACTTTACCTGATTCTCTTATGTCTGAAGTAGATCATATAGTTCAGATGGAGAACAGTAACAGAGCAGATTTTGCTAAAGCAGCTTTTCAGTTCTATATAACTCAAAAGAAGAAGATAGACCTTAAAGAGTGTATGATTAAGGGCTATAAAGAGATGGGTCAAATTAATCTATCATTAGCTGAGCTGGGTATGACAAATGAGGTATCTTCAAAAGATAACATGGAAGAGAAGATTGCCCAAGGTGAATACTAATTTGGATATAAAGCGAGGATACTTATATTATGCTGACTTAAGCCCAGTTGTAGGATCAGAACAAGGAGGAGTTAGACCAGTTCTTATAATACAAAATGATATAGGTAACAAATACAGTCCAACTGTAATAGTAGCCGCTATAACATCTCAAATTAATAAAGCTAAGCTACCTACGCATATAGAAATAAGTGCGCATGAGTATGGACTTAATAAAGACTCTGTTATTCTCTTAGAGCAGATACGTACAATAGATAAAAAACGTTTAAGAGAAAAAATTGGTTGTCTAGATAAAAATATGATGCTAAAAGTTGATAATAGTCTTCAAATAAGTTTAGGACTATTTACTCTGTAAAAAATATTGGTATTAAGTAATATCAATATTTTTTTTTGAAAATTGTAAAATATAATAGTATATGCTAACCATAATGTGAAAATTATAAATATATATGCATTCTTTTGAAAAAATAGAGTAAAAAATAGGTTAAAAGTGATATAATAAAGTAAGATTGAACTAAAAGTAATACATATGGACAACTTAACTTTAAGAGTACAGGGAGGTAATTACATGAGAGATCATAAAGGATTAAAAGATATCGCACGTAATATCAGAAAAGATATAGTCTCTATGATACATATGTCTAAATCAGGACATCCAGGAGGGTCATTATCAGCAGTTGAAATATTAACAGCTCTTTATTTTGATGAGATGAATATAGATCCTAATAACTGTAAGATGGAAGATAGGGACAGATTTGTCTTATCAAAGGGACATGCAGCTCCAGTATTATATGCTACTTTAGCACATAAAGGATATTTTGATAGAGAAGAATTAAAGGGGTTAAGAAAGATAAATAGAATGCTACAAGGACATCCTGATATGAAAGGAACTCCAGGAGTTGAAATGTCAACAGGATCTTTAGGACAAGGTTTTTCAGTTGCTTGTGGTATGGCTATGGCATCTAAACTAGATAATGCACCATGGAGAGTATACACTTTACTTGGAGATGGAGAGGTTCAAGAAGGTATAGTTTGGGAAGCTGCTATGAGTGCTGCACACTATAAATTAGATAACATGGTTGCATTTTTAGACTACAACGGACTTCAAATAGATGGAAAAACAGAAGATGTTATGAACATAGGCCCTATAGTAGATAAGTTTAAAGCTTTTGGATGGAATGTAATAGAAATAGATGGTCATGATTTTGATCAAATATTTGCGGCTTTAGATATGGCTAAAGAAACTGTAGGAAAACCAACAATGATAATTGCTAAGACTATAAAAGGTAAGGGCGTTTCATTTATGGAAAATCAAGCAGGATGGCATGGAGCAGCTCCAAGTGATAGCGATTTAGAAAGAGCTTTATTAGATTTAGGGGGTGTAGATAATGACTAAGATGGCAACTAGAGACGCATATGGAAAAGCTTTAGTTAAGCTAGGACAAATTAATGATAATGTAGTAGTATTAGATGCAGACTTATCAAAGTCTACAAAAACAAATGATTTTTGTAAGGCATTTCCAAGTAGATTTTTCAATATGGGTATAGCAGAGCAAAACTTAATTGGTGCAGCTTGTGGATTTGCAACAGCTGGTAAGATACCATTTGCAAGTAGTTTTGCAATGTTTGCTACAGGTAGAGCTTTTGAAGTAATAAGAAACTCTGTAGCATATCCAAAATTAAATGTAAAGATATGTGCAACTCATGCAGGTCTTACAGTTGGTGAAGATGGAGCATCTCATGAAAGTATTGAAGATATGGCTATAATGAGAGCTATACCAAACATGACAGTTTTAGTTCCAGCAGATGGAGTTGAAGCTGAACAAATGATATTAGAAGCGGCTAAATTCAATGGACCTATGTATGTCCGTTTAGGAAGAAGTGCGGTACCTACAATATTTGATGAAAATTATAAATTCCAAATAGGTAAAGGTAACGTAGTTAGACAAGGAAATGATGTATCTATAATAGCTTGTGGAATAATGGTTAATGAAGCTATATTAGCTCATGAAGCATTAAAATCAGAAGGTATAAATGCTAGAGTTATAAATATGTCTACTATAAAGCCTATAGATAGAGAATTAATAATAAATGCAGCTAAAGAAACAGGTGCAATAGTAACTGCTGAAGAACATAGTATAATAGGTGGATTAGGTTCTGCAGTAAGTGAAGTAGTAAGTGAAGAGTGTCCTGTTGTTGTTAAGAAAGTAGGAGTTAAAGATACGTTCGGAGAATCTGGAACACCTGCTGAATTATTAAAGAAATATGGATTAACTGCAGAAGATATAGTTAACTCTGTTAAAGAAGCTATAGCTAAAAAATAATTAAGTATTATAAATTAAAATTTTAGTATTATTATACAGTGAATTTATAAAATTAGTAAATTTAATAAGTTATTCTTAAAAAAGGTAGTATATTATCTATTAATAATAGGAAATATACTACCTTTTTATATATTAAAGTATTATAACTTATCTATTTCATAGATAAATTATAATTCCCACTGATAAAGGTTTGATTAAATATATGAAAGCTAGTTGAACAAATATTAGCGATATAAGTGAAGTGGATTTTTAAATATATATATATTTATAAGAACTAAAACTTTTTGAATATATTGCAAATACAATGGTATTATATTTTACAAATTGAAATATAGAATTTATAATTTCAAAAAGTGGTTGCATTTATGGTGTATCACTAATATAATACAGTTATAAGTGTACTACTGAACTAGTACGGTAATACGGAGGTGATTAAATGAACTTTATGCCAAATGATAGAGAACCTGTCTATCTACAAATTATAAGATACATAAAGCAAAAAGTAGTAAGAGGAGAATTAAATCCAGGTGATACAATACCTTCAAGAAGAGAAATGGCACAAATCTTAAAGGTAAATCCAAATACAGTTCAAAAATCATATAAGGAGATGGAAGAGATGGGAATTATAAATACAATAAAAAGTTACCAAAGTAGCATAACTACTGATGAAAATGTAATCAATAAAATAAGACATGATCTTATAAATGAATCTATGGAAGTTTTTATAGAAAATATGAAGGCTATAAATGTCAAAAAGGAAGAACTTATAGAGATTATAAAAGATAAGTACTAAGGGGGGATAAAAGTGATCGAGGTAAAAAATGTAAGTAAAAAATACAGAAAAGTTAAGGCTTTAGACGATATATCCTTTAATATAGAAGAAGGTAAAATAACTTGTATACTAGGGATAAATGGAGTTGGTAAATCAACAATACTAAAATCTATTGCGGGGCTTATTAAACCCGATAAGGGAGAAATATTAATAGATAATGAAAAGCTAACTTATAAAACTTATAATAAGATTTCTTTTGTACCAGATGTAGATAATCACTTTGCACAATATACAATAAAAGAAAGTTTTGAATTTATGAAACAGTTTTATAAGAATTGGGATGATGAAAAAGCTTATGAAATGTTAGAATTGTTCAATTTAACAGATGATAGAAAAATATCTAAATTATCAAAAGGAAATATAGCTAGAATAAAAATAATATTGGGATTTGCTCAAAATGCAAAATATACATTACTTGATGAGCCTTTCTCAGGAATTGATATTTTTAAAAGAGAAGAGTTCTTAGGGGTAATGACAAAATACATAAATGAAGAACAAAGTATAATACTAACAACTCATGAAATAAGTGAAATAGAAATGATAGCAGATGATGTAATTTTAATAGATGAGGGGAAAGTTTCTTGTATATTTAATGCTGAAGAGCTTCGTACAAGGGATGGAATGTCTATAGTAGATAAAATGAGGGAGGTATATAAAGGTGAATAATATATTAACTTTATATGATATGGAGTTTAAAAGAATATATAAAATATATTTTACGCTGATAGGAATATTATTAGCTTCAAATATTGGAGCAACTTTATTTAGTATATATTCTGTACCATCAAGAACTTCTGATATAGAAGGAAATCCTATTACTGTGAATGTATTAAAGAGTGAAGAAGGTATTAGATATATATATGAATACTTAATAGGAGATTTAACTTCTATTACTAAAATGGCTGTGGCATTTTCTGTTTTATTGTGTTTATTATATAGTCTTGTTATATGGTATAGAGATTACTTTTCTAAAAGTAAGACCATAGCAACTTTACTTATGTTACCGCAAAAGAGATTTAATATATACATAGCAAAACTTATAACAGTAACGAGTATGATATTTGGTGTTATATCAGTACAATTTTTATTTTGGTTTATAGATTTAGTTATTATAAAAGCTATATTGAATGTTAATGTAGACGGTTTTACAAATGTATTTGAAACTATACTAGCAAATCAGAATAGATTTTCTAATTTGATATTTATTCAACCTATAGATTTCTTAATGATAGATGTTTTTGGAGTAATACTTGCAGTTGTGGTAATATTTACAGGAGTTTTAATGGAAAGAAGTTATAAGAAAATAGGAATTATTTTAGGTGGGGGATATATATTTGCGTCTATAATATTATATATATGTTTAACTGCACAATATGCACAATATGTAGATATCTTACTTAAAGTACAGATAGCATATTATATAGTCATATTTGTAATATCAATTTTAATTTCAAGAACATTATTAAATAAAAGGATTGGTTTATAGGAGGTAAAATTATGAATAAAAAAATATCGTTAGTAACTTTAGGATTATCTTTATCTTCTATAGTTATTTTAACTGGAGCTATGATAATTTCACAACCTAAATATACATTAAAAAATATAGTTGGAAAACAATCAAGTTTAGGGGATGTAGTTGTATATAGCCAAAGTAAAAGAGGTATTTATTCTAATGATAGTGTAATATTGTCTAAGGATAAATATCAATTTAATAAAAATGTAAATCAAAATCCTGATTTATATAAATATTCAAAGAATTTTAATAAAAATAGGGATATATTTCCAGGGTATATACATGATACAGGTTCCATATATTCGGATGAAAATAGTATAGGATATATAGAGTATATTGATGAGCAATATGGAGAAACTGATATTACGCTATCAACATCTATAAAAGATAAAAATTTAGATACAGGGGAAATTACACAGTTTAAAATAGAAATTCCAAATAGTTTAAAATCTGAAAATAATAATAATCACAAAGGATTAGTAACTAAATATAACGGTGAAGTTTATATTGCTTTGCTTGGAGAACAAGAAAATAATCCAGATAGAAAAAAGACAAGAAAAGATGAATTAGAAGACTTTGTGGAAATATCTAAGGTTGATTTTAACAATAAAGAAGCTAAATCCGTAAATAAGATTAATTTAAAGGTAGATGATAAATCTAAATATAGATTAGTTTATAATAACCCATTTGTAATTGATAATAGAGTATATTTTTATTTAGAAAACCAAAATACATTAGAAAATAATTATTATTTAGCTTATTATGACATGGAGAATAATAAATTTGATTACATAGATAATAAAATTAATTTAGAGCTTCCTTTAGAATCATACCAACAAAACGTGGAAGGTGAAAAATTAAATTTATTATCTGATACAGAGAATAAAAGTAAAGTGGATTTAAGTTTATACACTATAGATTTAACAACTGGAAAAATAGTAATTAACAATGAGCAATATAGTATTAAAAAGTTAAATAAAAATATGTGTCTAAATACATTTAGAATTATAGATAATAAGATATACATATTATCAAAGACCTCTAATGCAGATAATATGAACTCAAGACTTGATGGAGAATATACTGATAATGTAATTGTATTAGATAAAAATAGTAAAAGTACTCTATATATAGGCGAATATATGCAAGGGGAAGCTTATAGATCTGAGAGTTATATACTTAAAAACAATGAATTATAAATTAATAAAAGTACTATGATTTTTCATAGTACTTTTATTAATTTCTATAATACTTAATAATTAAAAACTTATAGTAACTTATATATTAAATATTCTTCTAATGCTTATACATGCTTCATATATTTAAAATAGGGGGGTGATATAAGTGAAGAAAGTAAATTTTAATATTAAAGGTGTAATAT
>NZ_CATXCO010000002.1:0-49793 GCF_958366745.1 uncultured Romboutsia sp. | reverse complement strand
GAACTAAAGAAAAATCATAATTTATATTTTGTAACAGCTAGAGATGCTAAATTAACAGATATAACTAAAAATTGGCTAAATGAAAATGGATTTGAAGAGATCGATGTATACTTATTAGGTAGTGATTATAAAATACAAAAAGCAAAAGAATTAGAGTGTCATATATTTATAGAAGATAATCCATCAAATGCAATGCAGCTTGCGAATGAAGGTATGAAAGTATTGCTAATAGATACTAATTATAATAAAGAGATAGAACATGAAAATATAGTAAGAGTTAATAATTGGATAGATATACACGGATTTATACAGGAGTACAATTAGTACTATTATTGGGAGAAGTGGGAGGCAATCGAATGATAGAACTAAATTTAGAAAATAAAAAAGGAAAAATTAAAATAAATAGTAGTGATGTTAAAAATATTTTAAGATTTCGCCCTGATTTTGAATATATACAAGATATTTCAGAAACAATAAATCAAGAAAATATAATGGTTTATGATTGTCAGTTATCTAGAGATGTATTTAATATGGAAGATATAGATGAAATAAAAGAAGAGATAGGGAATGATATAGATGAGTCTTATTTTGATGTTTTATTTGAAGATGTAAGAGCGTACTTAAAAGATGCTACAGATGAAATTGAAGAGGAAATACAAGATAAGTATTTATTAGATAATGTAAGATGTTATTTTGAGGTATATAATATTGATGAAACATTTACAGACTTTAAATTTGTATTTCTTGTAAGTTTTAAGGATATAAAAATAGCATCTCTTACTAATTTATCTAAGTTAATAGGTAAAAGACAATTAACAGGAGCATCAAAATTTTATAGTTAATAAAATAAAAAGAGTATAATCTAATGATTAATCATTAGACTATACTCTTTTTTATGTAAATTTTAAATTTATAAAGAAAGAATTAGTCTATAAAATTAAGCTTTATTTATAGATCCGAATAATTCCATTTTTTCTTTAACAGTAGCTTTTATAGCTTCAAATCCTGGAGCTAAAACTTTACGAGGATCAAATCCTTTACCTTGTAAGTCTTTTCCTTCTTCTATGTATTTACGAGTAGCAGCAGCAAATGCTAATTGGCACTCAGTATTAACATTTATCTTAGATACACCTAAAGAGATAGCTTTTTGTATCATTTCTGCAGGTATACCAGTTCCCCCATGTAAAACTAATGGCATATCTCCTGTAGCATTGTTTATAGCTTCTAAAGCATCAAAGTTTAATCCTGCCCAATTTTCTGGATATTGTCCATGTATGTTACCTATACCAGCAGCTAACATATCAACACCTAAGTCAGATATTAACTTACATTCAGCTGGATCTGCAACTTCACCTGAACCAACAACACCATCTTCTTCTCCACCGATAGAACCAACTTCTGCTTCTACAGATATTCCTTTAGAATGAGCTATCTCAACTATTTCTTTAGTTTTAGCTACATTTTCTTCTATAGAGTAGTGAGAACCATCAAACATAACAGAAGAGAATCCTGCTTCTATTACTTTTAAAGCTCCTTCATAACTACCGTGATCTAAGTGTAATGCAACAGGAACAGTTATGTTTAACTCTTCTAACATTCCATTAACCATACCAACTATAGTTTTGTATCCCCCCATATATTTACCAGCGCCTTCAGAAACACCTAATATAACAGGTGAATTGTTTTCTTGTGCAGTTAATAATATAGCTTTAGTCCATTCTAAGTTATTTATATTGAATTGACCAACTGCATATTTACCTTCTCTAGCTTTATTTAACATTTCTTTTGCAGAAACTAACATAGTTAAAACCTCCATAATTAAGTTGAATTTGAAATTTTGTTATAGCTTTGATTTTATTTACTACTTACTAAATTCTAAAATTTACCCATCAATTAATATTATAACGTTTATGGAAAAAAAGTACATAGTAAATTGTAATAACTTGAAATTAAAAGTATAATAATACTTAAATAAGAATGAATGATAAATTTTTATTATAGAAAGGAAATATATTATGCCACAAATAAAAATAAGAGGAATAAATGAAAATCAAATATGTGAAATAAGTGAAAAGATGATAGATGAATTAATAGATGCAGTAAAATGCCCAAGAGACTATTTTGAAATAGAATGTATAAAATCTGTAGCTATAAGAGATGGAAAAATAGCCGATGTATATCCTTTTGTAGAGGTAGCTTGGTTTGATAGAGGTCAAGAAGTACAAGATACAGTTGCAAAAATAATAACAGATAATATAAGAGAAAATTTAAACATAGAAAGTATGGATTTAGCATTTACAGTTTTTGAAAAAGAAAAATACTATGAGAATGGAGAACATTTTTAATGGGAAAAAAAATGCGTGTAGATAAATTACTTTCTAACGTAGGGGTAGCTAGTAGAGCTGAATTAAAGAAATATTGTAAACAAGGTTTAATATCTGTAAATGGAAAAGTTATAAATAATCCAGGAGTACAAGTTGACTCTGAAAGTGATGATATTAGATTTAATGGAGAAAAAATAGTATATAGAGAATTTGTCTATATAATGTTAAATAAGCCAGATGGATATATATCAGCTACATTTGATAAATATGATCCAATAGTATTAGATTTAATAGACCAATCATATTTAGTGTTTGAACCATTTCCAGTAGGTAGACTAGATAAAGATACAGAAGGACTACTAGTGCTTACAAATGATGGACAACTTGCTCACAGAGTACTATCTCCTAAAAAGCATGTACCAAAAACTTATTATGCGAAAATACAAGGAAAAGTAACTGAAGAAGATATACTTGCATTTGAAAAAGGTGTAATTCTTGATGATGGATATGAAACTATGCCATCACAATTAAAAATTTTAAAAAGTGATGATATGTCAGAAATAGAACTTACAATTCATGAAGGCAAATTCCACCAAGTAAAAAGAATGTTTGAGAGTGTAGGCAAAAAAGTAGTATACTTAAAAAGGCTTTCTATGGGTAAATTAAAATTAGATGAAAGCTTAGGATTAGGAGAGTATAGAGAATTAACTGAAGAAGAAGTTAAGTTAATAGAAGAAAGATAATTTGATAATATAAACAACTAGCGGAGGTAGCATTAGTGAAAAGAAGAGACGTTATAGAGTTTGAAGTAGATAAAATGGAGTTTGGAGGAACATCTGTAAGTAGGTATGGAAACAGAGACATACATATGAAAGGTGGAATAACTGGACAAAAGGTTAAAGCTGCTGTAAAAAGAACAAAAAGTGGAAAAGCAGATGTTAAGATGTTAGAGTTATTAGAAAACTCTCCGATAGAAACAGAAACTCCTTGTAAGCATTTTAACGAATGTGGAGGATGTACGATATTATCTGTTCCTTATGAAAAGCAATTAGAAATCAAAGAAAGACAAGTTATGGATTTATTCTTACAACAAGATTTATTTGGTTTTAAATTCTTAGGAATACAAGGAAGTCCTCAAAATAGATTATATAGAAATAAAATGGAGTATACTTTCGGAGATGAAATGAAAGATGGACCATTAACATTAGGTCTTCATAAAAAAGGAAGGCATATAGATATAATGACAGTTGATGGTTGTTTCTTAGTTGATCAAGACTTTATAAAAGTTTTAACTTCAACAGTAGAATTCTTTAATGAAAAACAACTTCCTTACTACAGAACAGTAAATCATAAAGGGTACTTAAGAAACCTTGTAGTTAGAAAAGGTATAAATACTAATGAACTTATGGTAAATATAGTAACATCTTCTCAAGTTGATTTTAATATGAATGAATATAAAGATATGTTATTAAATTTAGATACAGAAGCTGAATTAGTAAGTATATTACACACAATAAATGATGGATTAGCAGATGCTGTAAACTGTGATGAATTAAGAGTATTACATGGAAGAGATTATATTCATGAAGAAGTTTTAGGCTTAAGATTTAGAGTTTCTCCATTCTCATTCTTCCAAACTAACACTAAAGGAGCAGAAGAATTATATACTATAGCTAGAGAGTTTGTAGGAGACCACAATGATAAGGTTGTATTTGACTTATATAGTGGAACGGGAACTATAGGTCAAGTTATGGCTAAAGCAGCGAAGAAGGTATATGGAATAGAAATAATAGAAGAAGCTGTAGTTGCTGCAAATCAAAATGCTAAATTAAATGGATTAACTAACTGTGAGTTTGTTGCAGGAGATGTTGCAAAAACTGTTAAAAACTTAAAAGATAAGCCAGACTTAATAATAGTAGACCCACCAAGACCAGGAGTTCATAAGGATGCAGTAAGAGATATATCTAACTTTGGTGCGAAGGAAATAGTTTATATATCTTGTAACCCTAAGACTTTAGTTCTTGATTTAGTTGAATTTAAAAAATACGGATATGAATTAGAAAAAGTAAAATGTATGGATATGTTCCCAAATACTCCACACGTTGAAACAATAGTAAAACTTATAAAAAAATAGTTAAAATAAAAAACTTAAGATACATTCTTAAGTTTTTTTATTTTTATATAGAAATTTTAAATTTGAAAATTAATAATAGAGTATTTTTATATTTTATGGGGATAAAAAATACAAAAAATCTAAATATAAAATAAAAGGAATTATATTTAGGAGGAAAATCAAAACATGAATAGACTAGAAAACTTCTTAAAATATAAGTACATATTATTAGCTATAATGATACTTACAATATTTAGCGTATTTGATATATTTAATATAAAAGATGGATTACAAACGAATTTATATCAAGGATTTAAACTAGTAAAGATAACAGAAGAAAAAATTAAAATCGATGAAAAAAACTTAGTAATAAGTGCAAGAATGCCAGAGATACATTATTCAAATGAAGAAGTTGAAAGATATATAAATTCGTATATTAGAAGAAATATAAATGATTCAATAAATCATGAGAGGCAAGAATCTCAGCTTTATAAAAATAATTCTAAAACTAATGTTAATATAAATTATCATATAGTTTTTGAAAATAAAAGTTTATTAAATATTGTAATATATAAAGAAATAAGATATAAAGACAATAAATTTAAGCAAGAAAAAGATAGCTATGTTTTTGACTTAAATACAGGTCAAAGAATTTTCTTAAATAATTTATTAAAGGATAATGAAGATTATGAAGATGTGATTTATGATTATATAATAGATTATATAAAAGATAATAAATTGAAGGTTGATAAAAATAAAATAAAAATTAATAAATATACAAATTATGAAATAATAGATGAAGGAATAAATATTTATTTTAATCCATACAAATCAAGTAAAGAAGATTTAGCATATGAATTTAAAATTCCTTTTACTATATTTAAAAATAAAATAAAGATGATACAAACTAGCAGTATAATTGCTAATATAGATACCCAAACAATAACTAAGAATAATAAGTATATAAATAGTATTATTAATATACCTATAATAATGATTGATAATAAAGATATATCAAAAAATATAAACGATGAAATAACAAATAGTATAATGAAGTTTTTTAATGATTCACAAAAGCAAGCAAAAGAATATAACGATGCACTCTCTGAAGTAGAAAATAAATTTGTTGCTAATGTTGATTTTGATGTAAAGAAAAATAGCGATAATATATTAAGTATATTGATAAAATATTATAAGTATGCAGGTGGAGCTCATGGATATTACGAGAATGTAGCATACAATATAGATATAAGAAATGGAAATTTTTTAACGATAGATAATTTATTTAAAGAAGGGTCAGACTATAAAAATATTATAAATGAAGAAATAAGAAATCAAATAGAGGAATTAATAAAGTTAGATGAACAGAATAAGGGAGTGTATGAATTTAAAAGTATAGAAGATAAACAAAAATTTTATATACAAGATGATAATATAGTAGTATATTTCGATTTATATGATATAGCTCCTTATGCAGCTGGTATACCTGAATTTATAATAAATGTTAATAAAATAGATCATATATTAAAACCAGAATATAAAGAAATATTTAAGTAATAAAAGACCACATAAAAGTGGTCTTTTATTACTTAAATATTTGGATTTAAAGAAGCTATTTTAGTAACAGCAACATAAACTCTAGAAATTTCGTACCAAGTTTTAAAATCTACAACGCCTGTTTTTGGAAGACCGAAGATTCCTTGGAAGGTACTAACTGCTTCGGCAGTGCTATTTCCATAAACACCATCTTCTTTTATTTTTGGAATAGCAGGGTAAGAGTTTGATATTGCATTTAATTGATGTTGTATAGTTTTAACATATTTTCCGCTAGATCCAACCTGTAATGTATCTCCAGGGAATGATACAGGTACACCACTTACAACAGGTGCTTCTTCAAAGACTATTTCATCACCATAAAAATATCTTAAAATACTTTTATAATCCATTCCTTGATCTCCTAAGTCCTTACTTCCCCATTGAGTCATTTGATTAGGACACTGAGATTTTTTACCATCACAGTATTGAGCTAAAAGAGGCTGTCTAGCTGTTGGAGGTCTTTTTATAAATGTATTAAAAATACTATCAACAACAACATTTATAGTATCAAAGAAATTTCTATTGTTTATAAATTTATGATCATATGCAGTAGATGATGTTATTGTAAAGTTAAGTCCTTTATTTCTATACCATTCTGTAAAAACTCTATTTAGAGTAAATGATATTATAGCTATTACATTTGCATATATAGTTTGTTCTGGCCAAGTAGAATATATCTCAGATGAAGCTACATTTTTTATATACTCTTTAAATGGAATCCAGTAATTTGGAGCATAACTATCTTCAGGTAAACCATCATGAACAACTACAAATTCGGGAACAACAGGATTGTCTAAGACAACAAATCCTGTTGGTGGTGGTAAAGGCTTTAAATCACTTTCTGGTATTTTAGGAGGATATGTTCCGTACAAAGTATTATCACCTATATCATAAACATTCTCATTTTTTCTATAGTAAAAGTGTCTACGTCGTGTTTGAGTATTTAGAGGGACATTTTGTCTAGCCTCTACAGTAGGAAATACTTGAGTTCCATCGATAATAGCTGTTTCATATCCTTCTGAAATTACTTCTACAGTATATTGACTATAAGGTCTAACATCTGAAGGTTGTTGAGAATATTGAAGGTCAGGTGCATCTAACGTGATACCAGTAACTAGACCGGAGTTATCAGTTTTTAAATTTTGATATATTTGAGTTTGTCTTTCTCCAGATTCAGGATTTTTATAAATATTTACAGTTGCATTTTCGATAGGCCTATTAGTTGCACTGTCAATAACACTAACTGTTAGGAAACCATCTTGCATATAATCACCTCTTCATATAAATAATACTTTTCTACATTCATACTATGAAGATAGCTATTATTTTGTTAAGGATAAATGGAAATAATATATCTATAAAATATAAAGAGAGGATTAATTTATGAAATTAGATCTATTAATATTGGCTATAGCACCAGTTGCAACAATTATATTATGGATATATTTAAAAGATAAATATGATAAGGAACCAATACGTGTACTAAGTAAGTTTTTTATACTTGGTATTTTAGTAAGTACATTAGCAATTTATGCAGAAGAAATACTTATAAAAACAAATATATTTACAGGAAAAATTAATATTTTTTATATGTCTTTTATAGTTGCAGGGGTAGTTGAAGAAGGATTAAAAGAGTTAGTACTTATACCCAATTTGCTAAAAGAAAAAAGCTTTAATGAAAGGTTAGATGGTATTATATACTCAGTATTTTTATCCTTGGGGTTTGCAACTATTGAAAATATTATATATATATTATTTGAGGACCAAACATCAGCTTTTGAAGTTGGAGTCATAAGATCTATAATATCAGTTCCTGCACATATGATGTTTGCTGTAATTATGGGATACTACATTTCAAAATATAGATTTACTAGCTCTAAAGCTAAAAAAAGAAAATATTTAACATTATCTATAGTATTGCCTATTTTATTACATGGAGTTTTTGATTTTATATTGATGATACAATATAGATGGTCTATTATAGTGTTTATAGTTTATATAGTATATTTATGGAAAAGCAGTCTAGATAAACTAGATGAATATACAAATAATTCTAGAAAAAAATTTTTAAAAAGATATAAATTTATTAGGCATAAAAAGAGAAAGGACGATTAAAATTGAAGAAATTACCACAAAGATTTTTAGATGACATGAAAGAACTTCTTATGGATGAATATGATGATTTTATAAAAAGTTATGATGAACCTAAAACAACAGGATTAAGAATCAACACTTTAAAAATAAATAAAGAAGAATTATTAAATTTAAATTTATATAATTTAACACCGATACCTTGGGCGGATGAAGGATTTTATTATGATGAGGAAGTAGATAGACCAGGGAAAAGTCCACTACATGAATCAGGCGCATATTATTTACAAGAACCATCTGCAATGAGTGTAGTACCTCATCTTGATATAAAAGAAGGAGATAAAGTTCTTGATATGTGTGCTGCCCCAGGAGGAAAATCTACATATATATTATCGAAACTAAATGATACAGGATTATTAGTATCAAATGAGATAAATCCTACTAGAATAAGAGCACTAGGAGAAAACTTAGAGCGATTTGGGGCTAGAAATTGTATAATAACAAATACTGATTCTAATAATTTGAGAAAGTTATTTACAGGATATTTTGATAAGGTAGTAATTGATGCGCCTTGTTCAGGACAAGGTATGTTTAGGAAAGATGAAGTTGCCATAACGGATTGGAGTTATGCTAAGGTTTTAGAATGCCAAAGTATCCAAAAAGAGATTATAAGAGATGGATATGATATGTTAAAAAATGGGGGAATATTAGTATATTCTACTTGTACCTTTGCAAAAGAGGAGAATGAAGATGTAATAAATGAGTTTATATCTGAATATGAAAATGCTAAATTAATTGAAATGCAAAGAATATGGCCACATAAAGTAAGTGGAGAAGGTCATTTTGTTGCTAAAATTCAAAAACTAGAGAATGAAGATTGTAATGTAAAATATATAAAAATAAAAAATAATGATAAAGAAGTAAAGGATTATAGAGAGTTTGAAAAGAAATTTTTAAATATATCTGTAGAAAGTAGATTTGATATCAGAGGCGAAAATTTATATTTACTGCCTGAAGAACATCCAGATACCAAAAAGTTAAAGGTATTAAGATATGGTTTACACTTAGGAATGCTAAAGAAAAATAGATTCGAGCCCTCTCATGCACTATCTCATTATTTAAAAATGGAAGATGTAAAAAATGTAGAAAACTTTAGTGTACAAGATGATAAAATCTTAGACTATTTAAGAGGAAATACTATAGAAACAGGAAAAAGTAGAGGATGGGTTTTAGTCTGTGTAGAAGGTATAGGCCTTGGATGGGGAAAAGAATCTAATGGTATATTAAAGAACCATTATCCTAAAGGATTAAGAATAAATTACTAAAATTATTTAATAAAATCTCCAATATAGTTCAATAATAAAATATAAAACTATTTTATGGAGGTAGGTTATGGAGATTTTAAGTGAAAATCAAGAGTATGCTATATCAAAATTTTTACAAAGATATGATTATGATGCAGTATTAGAGATACTAGAAGAAGCCGGAATTATAGATGGAGATTTATATTTTTTAATTGAATCGTGTCAGTATTCTGTTAATTTTGAATTTAAAAGGGCTTTAGAATCTATAGAAAAAATGAGTAGTCAGATGTTAACCAGAAGAGAAATAAAAAAATTGATAACTAATCTTAATAATTTAGAACAGGGGGAACCGGAAGATATATTATCTGAATTAATCGAGAATATAAAAATTCAAATTGTAAATGAAGAATATATAGATTTTTTAGGTAGACTTTATAGATTAAAGGAAGCATTATTTAAGTACATATTTGTAAGTACTAAAGAGTCTAAAAACTATAAAGTATCAATGCATGGATATATGGTATCAAAGAAAAATATACTATATACATTAAAAAAGAAGTATAATATTTATAGTGGTAACCTAATCAAAGGTGTAACTCAGTACATAAATAGACATGTGAAGAAAACTAAAAGAATGGAAAAGGTAGTAGAAATACTAAATAACGATAGGTTAGAAAGTTTGATAAGACTTAGAAATGAAAGCCCTGTAGGACATGGTTTTAAGGGTATAAGCAAAGAGGAAATTGAAAATATTTACGGAAGTCCTATGGAAGTTATGAGAGATTTAGTTAAAGCATGTGAACTTTTGGACTTAGGTATTAGTTCAAATAAATATGATGATATCAATGAGATGGCTGTCCATATGATAGGAAGCTATGAAAATCATTAATTTTAGAGGAGATGGTGTGAGTGAGTGAAAAGTTTAAGAAGGAGCTAATTGAGTGGATAAAAGTAATTGCAACAGCATTAGTATTTGCCTTTATAATAACTCAGTTTATAAGACCTACTTTAGTTAGAGGAGAGTCAATGTATCCAACATTAGTTGAAAATGACTATTTAATAATAAATAGAATGGCTTATAAAATAGGAGAACCAAAAGATGGTGATATAATAGTATTCAAAACTAACCTATTACAAGATGATGGAAAACCAAAAGACTTAGTTAAAAGAGTTATAGCTACAGAAGGACAACATATAAAAATAGAAGATTCTAAAGTATATGTAGATGATAAACTTTTAGATGAGCCATATATACATGATAATTATACTAGTGGAGACATAGATTTGATAGTTCCAGAAGGTGAAGTTTTTGCTATGGGGGACAATAGAGAAAAAAGTTTAGATAGTAGATATGAAGAAGTTGGATTAGTTAAGGAAAAAGATATAATGGGAAAAGTTATGATAAGATTATTCCCATTTAATAAAATAGGTACTGTAAGTTAGGTAAGTATATGAGATTAGGTATATCTGCTCTTTTATTTAATTTAGATAAAGCTCTAGAACTTTGTAGAGAAGTTGATAAAATTAATCATATAGAAGTAGGCATAGATAATTTAGATGAATGTATTAAGTTAAGTAAATATAAAGGTGAGTTTGATAAATTAAATTTATCTTTAGGAATACATCTTCCAATGGAGCTTAATTCTTGTGAAAATATAAAATATATAAGAAAATCATGGATAGATTTTATAAATAAAATTGAAGATGGACTGAAAGATTTAAACATAGAGTATTTTAATATGCATTTAGGTTATGTAATATCTGAAAGATTATATAAAAATAGAATAAAATACTTAGATAATAGTGTTTCATTTTTTGAAGAATTATTAAAAGTAAGTAATAAAAGGTTATCTATAGAGAATACATATTCTAAGAATGGAGATTTTTCAAATATTGGATATATATGTGATGATTTTGAATATATATTTAATAAAATTAAAAGTCAAAATTTATGTTTTTGCTATGATACAGGTCATAACTTAATAAATAATAGTGACTATATCAGCAATTTAAATGATAGATTAGAGATAATTCATTTAAGTGACAATAATGGTATCGATGATAGTCATTTAGGTATAGGTAGAGGTATTTTGCATGAAAATGAAATAAAAAAGTTATTAAGTGTTAATGCAAAGTACTTAATATTAGAAATTAATCATAACCATATAAAAGAAACTATAGATATATTAGATAAAATAAAAAAAGGGGTATGATATACCCCTTTTTAATATATTGAAAGAAGGGAGTATATGTTATGAGCATAATAAATATATGCATTAATAATGTGAATAGAGAGTATTACTTAGAAGAAGGCTCTTCAGGCATAGTTTTAGAAAATATAGTAAAAGACATAGAAAATGAATATAAAGGATATATAACACTTGCAAATATAAATAATAAATTAAGAGAATTAAGTTATAAAGTAAAAGAAGACTGCAATATAAAATTTATAGATACAACAAATGCAGATGGTTCAAGAGTATATTCTAGGACAATGTCTTTTATATTTATAATGGCTTGTAATGAATTATTCGATAAAGCTAGAGTTACGATTGAACATTCTCTATCAAGGGGACTTTATTGTGAAGTTCATACAAATACAAAACTTCAAGATTTTGATTTAAAAAATATTAAAAATAAGATGCAAGATATAATAGATAAAAATTATAAAATAGAAAAAATATCTACAACAAAGTCAAATGCTATTAAGATATTTGAAGAGCATGGAATGTATGAAAAAGCTGAGTTATTAAGATATAAAGAACATGATGATGTAAAAATATATAAATGTAATAATTATATAAATCATTTTTATGGACATATGTTACCTTCAACAGGATATATAAAAACTTTTGATTTAAAACAGTATGAAAATGGGGTAATATTATTAGGTCCGAGTGAATCTGATAAAACAAAAGCTAAAGAGTATGTACCACAACCAAAGCTTGCAAATATTTATAAAGAAGCGGAAGAGTGGGCTAAGGTAATTGATGTAGATAAAGTTATAACTTTAAATAAAATAATAGAAAATAATCAATATGGAGAAGTTATAAGGACGGTTGAAGCTTTACACGAGAAAAAATTATCTCAAATAGCAGATATGATAAAAGAAAAGAAAAAAAGAGTTGTACTTATAGCAGCTCCATCTTCATCTGGAAAAACTAGTTTTGCTAATAGATTATGCATACATCTTAAAGTTAATGGACTAAATCCTGTATCAATCTCACTAGATGATTATTTTTTAAATAGAGAGGATACACCTTTAGATGAATTCGGTAAATATGATTTTGAATCAATATATGCAATAGATTTAGAGAAATTTAATTCAGACTTAAAAAGTTTATTAGATGGAAAAGAAGTAAATCTACCTAAATTTAATTTTAAAACAGGAAAAAGAGAAGAAAATTATAAAAAATTAAAAATAAAAGAAAATCAGCCTATAATACTAGAAGGGATACATGGATTAAATCCAATATTGACATCATCAATACTAGATGAAGACAAATTTAAAATATATATTAGTGCTTTGACACAAATAAATTTAGATGATTATAATAGAATACCTACTACAGACTTAAGGCTTATAAGAAGAATGGTAAGAGATCATAACTTTAGAGGATATAGCGCTAAACACACTATTATGAATTGGGATTCTGTAAGAAGGGGAGAAAAGAAAAATATATTTCCATATCAAGAAGAAGCTGATATAATATTTAACTCAGCTTGTGTTTATGAGTTAGCAGTATTAAAAAAATATGCTAAACCATTGCTAGAAGAAATAAAAAGTGATGATGAAGCATATATAGAAGCCAATAGGATTCTTAAATTCCTACAGTATTTTATTGAATTAGAAGATACATCAGATATACCTTCTACATCTATACTAAGGGAATTTATAGGGGGAAGTAAAATAGTAGATTAATGGGGAAGAGGGGCTATATTAGAATATTTATATATAATAATAATTATTATATATAAATATATTTTGATATACTCCTTTTTATATTACATAATATATTTATAAATATCATTTACTAAGGAGGAACTAATGAATAACTTATTAAAACAAGTAATAGATGAAAATAGAAAGTATACTAATTATGGCCAAGTTGCTAGCTATATACCAGAATTAAAAAATGCAAAAAGAAGTGATTTAGGTATATGTATAATTGACAAGGATAATAAAATATACACAGCTGGAAATTATAATACTAAATTTACTATACAAAGTATATCTAAGCCTATAGTTTTAGCTATGGCTTTAATGGATAATGATTGGACAACTGTATTTTCTAAGGTAGGTATGGAGCCAAGTGGAGATCCATTTAACTCGATAATGAAATTAGAAACAAATGATACAAAAAAACCTTCAAATCCTATGATAAATGCAGGTGCAATAGTAACTACTTCACTTATAAAAGGTAGTAGTTTAGAAGAGAAAGAAGAAAGAATGTTACAGTTCTTTAGACGTTTAGCTAATAATGATAGCATTGGGATAAATTATGAAGTTTATAAGTCAGAAAAGCTAACTGGTGATAGAAATAGAGCCATGGCATACTTATTAAAGAATGATGGATTTATAGATGGTGACGTAGAAGAAGTACTAGATTTATATTTTAAACAATGCTCTATAGAAATAGATTGTGTAGATTTAGCAAGAATCGGAATAAATCTTGCAATGTATGGAATAGATATAGAAAGTAAAGAAAGATTAATTAGTGAAAAAGTTTCTAGAATGGTAAAAACATTTATGGTTACTTGTGGAATGTATGATGCATCGGGTGAATTTGCTATAAGGGTTGGAATACCTGCAAAATCTGGTGTTGGGGGAGGTATAATGGCTTCTGTTCCAGACATAATGGGTATAGGAGTTTATGGACCAGCTCTTGATAAAAAAGGAAATAGTATAGCTGGAGTTAAGGTTTTAGAAGATTTATCTGAAAAGTTAGAATTAAATATATTTTAAAATATGGAATTTTTTGACAACTCTAAAGCCTTCTTATATAATTAAAATGTAATTAAAAATATTTCAGGGGGTGGGGGAATGAGAGAAGTGCTTGTACTTAGAGATTTAGAATGTATAAAAGCTATTGCGCATCCGAAAAGAATAGATATTTTAAAAGCATTTAATAACTTACCGCTATCGGCTAAACAGTTATCTCAGATGCTTGATGAACCTCATGCAAAAATAAATTATCATATAAAAACTCTTTATAATGTGGGGATTTTAGAATTAGTAGAAGAGAAGATTAAATCGGGAATTGTAGAAAAATACTATTATCCAAAAGCAAAGAATATAGTTATAGATAAAAATGTAATAAATTTCTCTTTAAGAGAAGATGATGATGAAGCATTTTTATCAAAATTTGATGATATAATAGAATTATTTTATCAAGCTGCGGAAGAACAAGTATTAGAAGAAAAAAATATAGTTGATTATCATAATATATCTCTTACGCAAAATGAACTTATAGAACTTAACAATACTATAAAATATAAAATAGAAGAAATAATACATAAAAGAAAGTCAGAAGATGAAGAGTTACAATATGATATAGTTATGGTTTCGATACCAGTACAAAAAAAAGAAACATGTAATTTATGATAAGTATCAATGTTTATTGATACTTATTTTTTTGGGTATATTAGTAATATAAAAAATTAATTAATAAGGAGAGATTGAAAATGCTTGTAATAGGACCACATATTTCAATATCAAAAGGATTTGGTAAGGCAGCTCAAACAGCAGTAGATATTGGAGCAAATACATTCCAATTCTTTAGTAGAAATCCAAGAGGAGGAAATGCTAAAGAATTTGATGAAAAGGATATAGAAAAATTTCAAAAAATAAGAAAAGAATATAATTTTGGACCACTTTTAGCACATGCACCTTATACTATGAACTTAGGTGGATCAAAGGATGAAGTATATGAATTTGGAAGAAAAGTTATAAAAGAAGATATAGAAAGAATGGATTCTTTAGGAATAGAGTATATGTGTTTTCATCCAGGTAGCCACGTTGGTGGAGGGATAGATTTTGGTATACAAAGAATAGTAGATGCTTTAAATGAAACACTAACAGGAGAAGAAAATATAACTGTTCTTCTTGAAACTATGTCTGGGAAAGGAACTGAAATTGGATTTACTTTTGAACAAATCAAAAGAATAATAGATGGGGTAACTCATAATGAAAAATTAGGTGTATGTTTAGATACATGCCATATATTTTCAGCAGGATATGATATAGTAAATGATTTAGATGGAGTTTTAGCTGAGTTTGACAGCATAATAGGATTAGATAGACTTAAGGCTGTACATTTAAACGATAGTATGATGCCTTTTGGAGGGAAAAAAGATAGACATGCAGTAATAGGAGAGGGTGAAATTGGTTTAAATGCTATAATAAACTTTATGAGTCATCCTAAATTAAATAAACTGCCTTTCTTCCTAGAGACACCTCTTGAGGATGAAGGTCATAAAAAAGAAATAGCTATGATAAAAGAAATATTGTCTGATAAATAGATTTTGATTATATAATAAAATAACCTTATAATATAATAAGAAAACATATTATAAGGTGGGATATATATGAGATTATTAGGTAAAACTAATATGAAGGTAAATAGGGTCGGTTTTGGTGGAATACCAATTCAAAGGATAACACAAGAAGAAACTAATAAAGTGATAAATGAATTAATTGATAAAAATGTCAATTTTATAGATACTGCAAGAGCTTATACTATAAGTGAAGAGTATATAGGAAATGCTATAGAAGGTAAAAGAGAAAAGTTTTTTATTGCTACTAAAAGTATGGCTAGAGATTATGAATCAATGAAGCAAGATATAGAAATAAGTTTGAAAAACTTAAAAACAGATTATATAGACTTATATCAAATTCATAATCTTAAGCCAGAAGAATATAAAACTATATTTGATGAAAATAAAGCATATAAAGCATTATTAGAAGCAAAAGAAGAAGGTAAAATAAAATATATAGGAATAACTAGCCATAGTTTAGAAACTATAGAAAAGTCAATAGAAGATGAAAAGTTTTCGACTATACAATTTCCATATAATATAATTGAAGATCAAGCGGATGAAGTTTTTAAAAAAGCTAATAAAAAAGATATAGGAATTATAGTAATGAAGCCTTTAGCAGGTGGAGCTATAGATGATGCAAAGTTAGCAATAAAATATATACTTTCAAAAGATTATATAGATGTAGTTATACCTGGTATGGAAAGTATTGAACAAGTTAGAGAGAATGTATCAGTGCTACAAGATACTAATATTACGAAAGATGATGAACTTAAGATACAAGAAATAAGAAATATTATGGGTAAAAGGTTTTGTAGAAGATGTGAATATTGCTTACCATGTCCATTAAAAATAAATATACCTCAAAACTTCTTGTTAGAAGGATACTATGCAAGATATAATTTAAAGGATTGGGCAAAGGAAAGATATAAATCGTTAGAAGTTAAAGCAAGTGCATGTGTAGAATGCGGATTATGCGAAACTAAATGTCCATATGAATTACCTATAAGGGAAATGTTAAAAGAGGTATCATCTAAGCTTGGTTAAAAATATAGAGTATAGATAATAATAAAGAGAACTTAAGTTTTAAGTTCTCTTTTATATATAAATTACTTTTTAGATATAACATAGGATACATCATACTCTGAAACAGGATAAAGTTCTATTTCAACTCTAGGATTATCCTTATCTATAAAGTCAAATAATAATACTGGTTTAAGCTGTTTATCATTTTTTATTATTCCACTTTTTTCTATACCATCACATATACTTTTAGGATAGTTGTGTAAGTCACCCATGCGTTTATTTGGGAAATATAACTTTAGTATAGTTATCAAGTCTTCTTCAATTGTATCACCAAAGTATTGTTGATTTATAAATCCAGCAATCATGTTTTCATAAGCTAAATATTTTGAATGTTTACCTGTTGATGGCATCCATGCCTGCCCATGGACATTGTGGAGTTTAAAGTTTGATTTACTAATAGGTCTACCTGGTATTGTTAATTTAATCAAAATATCACCACCCTTATACTCTAGTTATTATAAAACTAATATTTAATTAATGAAAGGTTTTTTATGAAGAAAGAAGAATTAAAAGATTTTTGTAAATCTATAGGAATAGATTGTGTCGGTATAGCTGGAGTAGGTCCCTACTACGATTTAGAAAAGATAATAAAACAAAGATTATTTAATGGATATACAACTGGTATGGAGGAACCTATTATAGAAAAGAGAGTTAATCCAAAAGAAACGATGGAAAATGTAAAATCTATAATAGTATGTGCATTTCCTTACTATATTGGAAATTTCAATGAAAGTAATTTATCAAAGTATTGTTATGGAGAAGATTATCATATAGTAGTTAAAGATATGTTGCAACAAATATGTAACCACTTATCAGATAATATAGATAATTTTGATTATAAGATATTTGCAGATAATGGTCCACTAGTAGATAGATATTTGGCTTATTTATCTGGTATAGGATATTTTGGAATAAATAATAATATAATTACAGATGAATATGGTTCGTATGTGTTTATAGGATATATATTGACTAATTATGAGTTTCAAAGTGATACTCCGTTAGAAAAAACATGTATAAAATGTGGAAAATGTGTAAAATATTGTCCGGGAAATGCTCTTTTAGGAAATTATGAAATGAATCCTAAAAGATGTTTATCTTATATAACACAAAAAAAAGGAGATCTTGAAGAGGAAGAGGAAAAAGTATTGAAAGAAAATAAAAAAGTTTTTGGATGTGATATTTGCCAAGATATATGTCCTCACAATAAAAATATTCCAATAACCTCTATAGAAAGATTCAAACAAGATACAATTTTAAAACTAGATGCTGAAGAAATTAATGATATATCGAATAAGGAATTTAAGAGAAGGTATGGAAATAGGGCATTTAGTTGGAGAGGTAAGAACATAATAAAAAGAAATATAAATATAGTTTCAGAGAAGCCGAATGAGTAAGAAGTCAAAGGCTTCTTTTTTTATTATAAACAATTTAAATGGAAAGATATTTTATATAATGAATAAAATTAGTATTAGATAACTCAACATTTACAAGCTATTAGTCATAGAATATATATATATAGATAGAAGGGGGGAGGGTCAATGCTAAAATTTAACAATACATCTGAGATAGAACCTCTAGAAGGCATATTAGGTCAGGAAAGAGCTATAGAAGCTATGGAAATAGGATTAAAAATTGATAATCCAGCGTATAACATGTACTTAGCAGGAGATTCAGGGACAGGTAAAACAACATACGCTATGAATGCTTTAAATAAATATGCAGCTAAAAAAGGGAATCATAAAGATTGGTGCTATGTATATAATTTTGAAAATAACAGAGAACCATTAATAATTGGGCTTGAGAAAGGTCTAGGCAAAATATTCAAAAAAGATATTGAAAAGCTTATAGAAACTTTACTTGATGAACTAAGAGATGCCTTTGAAAGTGAAGATTTTGAAATAGGAAAAAATCAATTAATAGAAGAATATGAAATAGAAAAAGATGCATTACTTAAAAAGATAAAAAAATATGCGGAAGAAAAAGGATTTAAATTAAAAAATAGTAAAGTTGGTATGGTATTTATACCTATAGATGACAATAAAGAAGATGAAGAAGCTGAAGATGATGACTATACAGATGAAGAGTTCTATAAAGTAAAAAGAGAATTAGAAAATGCTGCAATACAAGTAGTATATAAAATTAGAGACTTAGAAGATGCAGCAAAAGAAGCATTATTAGAATTAGAAGAAGAAATTGCTAAATTTGTAATAGACCCTCATATTGAAGGTTTAATAGAGAAATATAATAGTTATGAGAAAGTTAAAGCGTACTTAAATAATATGAGAGATGATATATTAGAATATGTTTATTTATTCTATATGGATGAAGAAGAATTAAAAGATAAATATGATAAAGAACATTTCCTTAAATATAAAGTCAACTTATTTGTTGATAATGGAATTGATAGAGAAAATTCTAAAGCACCGGTAATAGTTGAAATAAATCCAAGTCCATCTAATTTATTTGGAAAAGCAGAGTATGATTACTATAATGGAAATGTAAAAACAGATTTTACAAAATTGATACCAGGAGCGGTTCACAAAGCAAATGGAGGATATTTAGTTTTATATGTTGATCAACTTCTAAGATATCCATTATCTTGGGATATGTTAAAAAGAGCTATTCAATCAAGACAAATAGGTGTAGATACACAAACATCAATAAAACCTGAAAATATGCCTATAGATATTAAAGTTATATTAATAGGAACTAATTATATGTACAATGTGCTTTATAACTACGACTCTGATTTTAGTAAGTATTTTAAAATATTTGTAGATTTTGACAATGAAATGGATAAAAATGAAAATAATGAAGATGGAATTGCTAGATTTATAGCATATCAATGTAACAAAAATAATTTAAAACATTTTACTTACGATGCTGTTGAAGAGGTTATAAAGTTTAGTACTAGAATTTGTGGAGATAAATATAAACTTTCAACTCAATTTAATAAAATAATGGAAATAATAGTTGAAGGTGATGTATGTGCTCAAATTAGAGATGCTGAATATGTAGATAAGTTTGATGTTCAAAAAGCTATATTAGAAAGAAAGAAAAGATTAAATAGAATAGAAAATAAGATGGATGAATCACTAGAAAATGGATTTACACTTATTGAAACTAAGGGAAGTAGAGTTGGTGTTATCAATGGATTGTCTGTACTGAGTACAGGTGAATATTCATTTGGAAGACCTTCTAGAATAACTGTGACAACTAGCCCAGGAAACAAAGGAATAGTTAATATAGAGAGAGAAGTTAATATGAGTGGACCAATACACAATAAAGGTGTTTTAATCTTAGGTGGATATTTAGCAGAGAACTTTGCTCAGGAATTCCCGCTTTCATTAAATGCAAATATATGCTTTGAACAAAATTACGGAGGCGTAGATGGAGATAGCGCAACAGGTGCTGAATTATACGCTTTACTATCATCATTAAGTAAAATACCTTTAAAACAAAGTATAGCTGCAACAGGTTCTATGAATCAAAAAGGTGAAATACAAGTAGTTGGTGGAATAAGTGAAAAAATAGAAGGATTTTATTCTGCTTGTAAAAAACAAGGACTAAATGATAATCAAGGTGTAATAATACCAAAAAATAATAGTAGAAACTTAATTTTATCTGATGAGGTAACAAATGCAATAGA
Source organism: uncultured Romboutsia sp. (assembly GCF_958366745.1). Taxonomy (NCBI): domain Bacteria; kingdom Bacillati; phylum Bacillota; class Clostridia; order Peptostreptococcales; family Peptostreptococcaceae; genus Romboutsia; species uncultured Romboutsia sp. The sequence goes on along the minus strand of NZ_CATXCO010000002.1, from coordinate 29,090 downwards.
AGAAGGTAAATTTACTATATATACAGTTGAAAGAGTAGAAGAAGCTATAGAAATATTAATGGATGTTAAATTTGATGAAGTAAAAAGACTAGTAATAGAAAGATTAAGAGAATTTAATGAGTTACAAAGTCCATCTAAAAAGTAGTTTTATATAAAATATTAATGGGTAAAATAATAAGGAGGTAGGAGTTATAAACTTTTACCTTCTTATTTTTATATAAATTGAAATATTACAACAAATTTTATTATATACACAATTATAGAATATTAAGACTTTTATTGTTTGTTAAAATTATAAGACTTATTATATAGTAGTCAAGATAGATAATAATAGCATAAATAAGAGGTTTAAGGGAGAATCATATGAAAAATATTAATAAAGTATTAGATATATTAGAAGAAACATATCCAGATGCAAAATGTGAACTAGATTACACTACACCATTTGAACTATTAGTAGCAACTATATTATCGGCTCAATGTACAGATGTAAGGGTAAACAAAGTTACAGGGGAGATGTTTAAAAAATACAATACTCCAATGGATTTTGCAAAACTTAGTATAGATGAAATACAAGAGGAAATAAAAACTTGTGGACTATATAAAAGTAAGGCTGAAAAAATAAAGTCTACATCAGAAAAAATATGTAATGAGTATAATGGAGAGGTTCCGGATAATTTAGAGGATTTAACTAAACTTCCTGGAGTAGGAAGAAAGACTGCTAATGTAGTACTTAGCAATGCTTTTGGACAAGATGCCATGGCAGTTGATACTCATGTATTTAGGGTTTCAAATAGAATTGGTATAGTTGATACTCAAACACCTGAAAAAACAGAGTTTGCTCTTATGGATGCCATACCAAAGAAAAGATGGTCTCACTCCCATCATTTATTAATATTTCATGGAAGAAGAATTTGCAAAGCTAGAAAACCAGAGTGTGAAATTTGTCCAATAACGAAATATTGTAAATACTATAAGAACAACTTTTAGAAAGTAAGTTCTTAGAAATATGAATTTCTGATATAATTGTAAAGAAATATAATAGAGTGAAAAATAGGAGGACGAAATGTCAATAAATGTAGTTTTAGTAGAACCAGAAATACCTCAAAATACAGGAAATATAATAAGAACTTGTGCTGCTACAGGTGCAACTTTACATTTAGTAAGACCACTAGGATTTTCATTAGAAGATAAATATTTAAAAAGAAGTGGTCTTGATTACTGGGATATAGCAAATATACAATATTATGATAGTTTCGAAGAAGTTGTTGAAAAAAATCCAAATGGAACATTTTTCTATGCCACAACAAAAGTAGATCAAGCTCATTCTGATGTGAAATATGTTGATAATTCATTTATTGTATTTGGAAAAGAGACCAAAGGTTTACCTGAATCCCTTATAAAAGCAAACTTAGAAACATGTATAAGAATACCTATGTTAAACATTGAAAAAGCTAGATCTTTAAATCTGTCAAATTCAGTGGCTATAGTAGTATATGAAGCATTAAGACAACTAGATTATCCAGGAATGAGATAATTGCATATTTGCATTATAAAATGATACTAAAGGGGAAAATACTTATTGTATATGCCTAGTATCATTTTTTATTATAATAGAAAAGATAATATTAGTATAAAGTGTCAAAATCATATCACATAAAACTTAGAAATTATATAATTGCTTTAATAGCGAAGGCATTGTTGGTTAAATAGTATATCACATATATTTAATAAAATACAAAATACAATTAAATTTAATATAAAGTTATATACAAAAATATCAATATATACAATTTTTTTGTAGAAAAAAAGTGTAAAATGGTGTAAAATAAAATTAAATATTATATATTATAAGAATATTAGGAGGATACATATGAAACTTAAAAAGCTTATAGCTTTAGGTTTAGCTACAGTAATGAGTGCTAGTATGTTAGTAGGATGTGGAGCTAAATCAGACTCTAATGCGTCAACAGATAATGGTGACAAAGTATTTAAAGTAGGGATGATAACAGACACTGGTGGGGTAAATGATGAATCATTTAACCAATCAACATGGAAAGGATTCCAAGACGCTCAAGAAAAATTTGGGAAAGATAAATTAGAAATAAAATATTTAGAGTCTAAACAAGATGCAGACTATGTTCAAAATATAGATACATTTGCTGATGAAGAAATGGATTTAATAATAGGTGTTGGATTTAAATTAGAGCAAGCTATAACAGAAGCTGCTAAAAATTATCCAGAACAACAATTTGCATTAATAGATGCAGTTTGTGAAGGAGAACAACCAGAAAACGTAACATCATTATTATTTGAAGATAATGCATCAGCTTACTTAACAGGATTAATAGCTGGTAGAATGACAGAAACAAACAAAGTTGGATTTATAGGTGGTATGGAATCACCAGTTATAAGTAAATTTGATTACGGATTTAGAGCAGGTGTTAAAGCTGCAAATCCAGATGCAGAAGTAATGGTACAATATGCAAATAGTTTCACAGATTCAGCTTTAGGAAAAACTATAGCTAACCAAATGCATTCAAAAAATGCTGATATAATATTCACTTGTGCAGGTGCAGTTGGAATAGGTGCTATAGAAGCAGCTAAAGAAAATGGTAAAAAAGCTATAGGTGTTGACCAAGATCAAAATGCTTTAGCTCCAAAAAATGTAATAACTTCAGCTATGAAAAACATAGATGTTGCAGTAGTAGAATTATTATCTAAAGTAGTTGATGGAAGCTATAAAGGTGGAGAAGTAATAATTAATACATTAGCTATGAATGGTGTTGGCATACCTCAATCAAGTGAAAAGAATGTTCCACCAGATGTATTAAAATATGTTATTGAAGAAGCTGAAAAAGTTAAGTCAGGAGAGGTAAAAGTTCCTGCAACTAAGGAAGAATTTGAGCAATTAAATAAATAATAATAAATTAACTATAAAAAGGACTATCTTCATAAAAAGGATAGTCTTTTTAAATGTATTACATATTTAAAATATTTAAATAGATTTTGGAAATAATAATACAAACTATATTAATATTTTATAAAAAATTATTATAATACAAAAAAAAACAAATTAAAACAAAAATCAAAATAAAAAGTTTGTTATGTTAGTTATATTTTAGTATAATAAAAAGGCTGAGAATTTTAAATAAGGAGGAAAAGAAAGAGCGATGAATAATAGTAATATCAACTACAGTCAAAAAGTCGTAGAAATGAAGAACATAACTAAGAAGTTCGGAAGCTTTGTTGCGAATGATAATATAAACCTGACTGTACATAAAGGTGAAGTACATGCTCTTTTAGGAGAGAACGGTGCAGGAAAATCTACTCTAATGAATATACTGTATGGTTTATATCAGCAAACATCTGGAGAGATATATATTAACGAAAAATTAGTTAATATGGATAATCCTAATGTTGCGATAGCAAATGGAATAGGTATGGTTCATCAGCACTTTATGCTAGTGCAACCTTTTACTGTAGCGCAAAACATAATATTAGGAGTTGAGCCTACAAAAGGTCTTGGATCAATAGATATAAATAAAGCGATAGAAGACGTTAAAGCTATATCAGAAAAATATGGATTATATGTTGATCCTAATGCAAAAATAGAAGATATAAGTGTTGGTATGCAACAAAGAGTAGAAATACTAAAAGCTTTATACAGAGGAGCAGAAATATTAATACTAGATGAGCCTACGGCGGTTCTTACTCCACAAGAAATACAAGAACTTATACAAATTATAAGAAACTTAACTAAAGAAGGTAAATCTGTAATAATAATAACTCATAAGTTAAAAGAAATAAAGGCAGCTGCAGACCATTGTACAATAATTAGAAGAGGTAAGTATATAGACACTGTAAAAGTATCTGATACAACTGAAGATGAATTAGCAGCAATGATGGTTGGTAGAGAAGTTAACTTCAAAGTTGATAAAAAAGAAGCTAGACCAACATCAAATGTACTAGAAATAAAAGATTTACTAGTAAAGGATAGCAGAAAAGTATCTGTAGTAGATGGATTATCACTAGAAGTTAAGGCTGGAGAGATACTAGGTATTGCAGGGATTGATGGAAATGGACAATCAGAGCTAGTAGAGGTATTAACTGGTCTTAGAAAAGCAGAAAGTGGAAGTATAAAAGTAAATTCAAAGGAATTAATCAACAAAAAACCAAAAGAGATATTTGACAACGGAATAAAAAATATTCCAGAAGATAGACATAAAAGAGGATTAATATTAGATTTTACTGTTGCAGAAAATACAGTTTTACAAAACTATAAAGATCCAAGATTCTCTAAAAATGGAATATTAAATAAAGATGCTATAGAAAAGTATGCTGATGAAATAATAGAAAGATTTGACGTAAGACCTACAGATCATACTGTTAAATCAAGAGCTTTATCTGGTGGTAACCAACAAAAGATTATAATAGGTAGAGAAGTTGACAATATAGAAACAGCAAGAAAAGCTACAGGAGAGCCTCAATTACTTATAGCTACTCAGCCAACAAGAGGTCTTGACGTTGGAGCAATAGAATTCGTTCATCAAGCATTAGTAAAGCAAAGAGATGAAGGAAATGCTGTATTATTAGTTTCATTAGAATTAGATGAAGTTATGAATGTATCAGATAGAATAGCGGTTATATATGAAGGTAAAATAGTAGGAATCGTTGACGCAAAAGATGCAGATGAAAATACATTAGGTCTAATGATGGCAGGAGGTGAAGATAATGAGTAGTAAGGCAAGTAAAAAGAAAATTTCTTTAGTTGATAATACTATTTTATTCTCCTTAATATCAATAGTTTTAGGTTTATTAGTTGGAGCAATAGCATTATTAATAGCAGGAAAAGACCCTATACAAGCATATTCAGCTATGATAGAGGGTGTATTTGGTAAGCCTAAGTATATTGCATGGGTTATAATAAGATCAACACCACTTATACTAACAGGTTTATCTATTGCATTTGCATTTAAAACAGGATTATTCAATATAGGTGCAGAAGGTCAGTTTATAATAGGTGCTTTAGTTGCAACTATGGTTGGTTCTGCAATACCATTACCTGCAATAATACATGTACCACTTACTCTTTTAATAGCTTGTTTAGGTGGAGCTATATGGGGTGGATTTGCAGGATGGTTAAAATCTAAGTTTGGAATAAATGAAGTTATAGCAGCTATAATGCTTAACTGGATAGCATTCTACTTAAGTAACTTTACTATAAAAAATACATGGTTAGCTAAGCCAAATAGTGAAGCATCAGTTAGTATACATGATTCAGCAACTATAGGCATAAACTGGTTAACAGATTTAGTAGGACCGGCTACAAAGGTTAACTGGGGTATAGTTATATCAATAATATTTGTTTTAGCAATAGCATTTATATTATTTAAAACTACTCTAGGATATGAATTAAGAGGAGTTGGACACAACAAGTTTGGAGCTGAATATGGTGGAATAGATGTTAATAAATCAATATTAAAATCTATGGCTATAGCAGGTATACTTGCATCTGCAGCAGGTGCTATACAAGTAATGGGTGTATCTCAAAATATTACTATATTAGCGAGTCCAGAAGGATATGGATTTGACGGTATAGCTGTTGCATTAATTGCAAACAGCAATCCTATCGGAGTTATATTCTCAGGATTATTATTTGGAGCATTTAAATACGGTGGAACTAAGATGCAAGCTGTAGGGGCTCCTTCTGAAGTAGTAAATATAGTTATAGGTTCTATAGTATACTTTATAGCTTTAAGCAGTGTATTAAGAATGTTATATATAAAATTCAGAGAGAATAAAAATAAAGGGGGTAATGCATAATGCAAGATATAGCTTTAATTATTAGTACTACTTTAATGTACTCTACACCCCTTATATTTGCGGCATTAGGTGGAGTATTTTCAGAGAATTCAGGTATAGTTAACATAGGTATAGAAGGTATGATGACTATAGGTGCTTTCGCAGGTGCTGCGGCAGGATACATGTTAGGTAATCCATGGTTAGCATTTATAATAGGTGGTTTAGCTGGAGGTTTATTTGCTTTAGTTCATGCATTAGCAACTGTAACTTTCAATGCAGACCATACTATATCAGGGGTTGCAATAAACTTATTAGCTCCTGGAGTTGCGTTATTCGCATCTAAGATAATGTTTGATGGTGCAACTATGACACCAACAATACCAATGGAACAAAAAATACCAAGACCATTAAATGGTTTATTCCCATCGGGAAGTATATTAGATACAATATTCAATGCATATGCTACAGTTTTCATAGCATTTATATTAGTTGCAGTTACATGGTATGTATTATATAAAACTAAATTCGGACTTAGAATAAGAGCAGTTGGAGAGCATCCAGGTGCAGCAGATACATTAGGAATAAGTGTTGCTAAAACTAGATATGCAGCTGTTATAATATCAGGTATATTAGCAGGATTAGGTGGAGCATCAATGAGTTTAGCAGTTGTTTCTTCATTTAGACCTACATTAATATCAGGTCATGGATATATAGCGATGGCTGCTGTAATATTTGGTAAATGGAGACCTCAATGGGCAATGGCTGCATGTTTACTATTTGGTTTCTCAACAGCATTATCTGTATACTTTGGAAATCCAGAATTACCATTTAGCATAAATGAAAACTTATTATCAATGATACCTTATATAATGACATTAATAGTATTAGTACTATTTGTTAAAAGTTCTAAGGCTCCAGCGGCACTTGGAAATCCATATAAAAAAGGTGAAAGATAAAAAAATGATAGCTTTAAGCTATCATTTTTTTTTATATAAAAATATATAAGTGATAATTAATTTTATTAAAATTATAAACATTACATTTGAAATTAAAATGTATATTAAATTGTATTTTGTTATGATCTATAAATAGCAATTGATAAATAGAGAGTGGATTAAGTTCAACTTTCTAAATTATATATTGAGGTAATAACTAAATGTAGGGTAATGACATTCGGTGTCGTTTATAAAATGAATTAAAACTTTATATAGAGAAATAATAAAAGTAGAAGAAGTTTATTTTTAGGTATTTTAACAAGATGTTAGAAGGGAGTGAGAAAAATGACCAATAAAGATATTTATTTAAGCTTAAACAGACAAGATGAAACATCTGTTAAAAAGTTATTAACTAACCATAAACTTGAAAAAGAATATACATACAATAATGACTATATAGAGGTAGTATTAAAAAATAATAATAAAGATAAAATACATAATGAAGAAATCGTAGATGAAATTGTTAACTTGATAATTGATATAATGGAAAATAAACTTCTTAGAAAGTATGTAATAAAAAAATATAGTTCTGATTCTAGTGAAGAAATTCAAAAGATATATATGTGTGCATTGAATATGTTTAAAGAAAAATATTTTATAATAAAGCAATCTTTATATGAAAAAGTATATAATTATATACTAAATGAAGACTACATAAATATAGAAGGTTTTGTAAAGTTTAGAATGAAAGAATTTAATAATTATATATCAACTATAGTAGACTTAGCATGGGAAGAATACTTCATAAAAAAAGACCAAGATGAGTTTATCAATGTGCTTAAGTATTTTGTTGATATACAGCAAGAAAAGTTAGAACTTTTAAGAATACATATAAAAGAAGATAATTCATTTATACTTTACGATAAAGATGGTAATAAGATTGATAGTATAAATGATGAAGAAATAATGGATATGGTAATAGAAGAAAATTTGAATTATGAAGATTTTTTAATGAGTAATCTTCTTACTCTATGTCCTGGTAAAATAGAAATAATAGATTCTTTAAACAATAATTCTTCTAAAGAAATAATAGAAATAATTAAATCGATATTTGGTGATAAAGTAACCTGTATTAACAGAAATTAACTTCATGCTAAATGAATTCATTATAAAGGGATAAGATATATAGTTAGAAAAATTACTTTTTTAATGGTATATTATATTTATAATTAATTATAAATATATATCGAAAAAAGGAGAACTTAGCATGAATAACATAATTAGGATATTAATCTTAGCTGTTATAGGAGGGCTAATAGGGTATATAACAAATGTAATAGCTATAAAATTAATATTTAGACCAATAAACCCAATAAAAATACCGATACTTAATATAGAGATAATAGGTATGATACCAAAGAGAAAGACAGAAATTGCTACTAATATAGCAAAGGTAGTGGAAGAGCAATTTATATCTATTGATGAAATAACGGATAATATAATAACAGAGCAAGATAAACAACATATAATTGATTACATAAAAGTAAGAGTGAAATTAATACTTAGTGAAAAGATGACTCTTATTCCTAGCACAATAAGAAATTTAGTTCAAAATTATGTTTCTGAAATAATCGAAGATGAAATAAGAGAAGGAATAGATGAATTATCTGAAGAAATGATAATTAAAACAAAGAATCGTATAAATATAAAAGAAATTATAGAAGATAAAATCAATGAATTAGATTTATATGAATTGGAGACAATAATATTACAAATTGTAAAAAATGAATTAAGACATATTGAAGTATTAGGACTTATATTAGGATTTTTTATAGGAATAGTTCAAGGAATAATAACAATATTTATATAAAATATTGTTATTGATACTAAATTAAGTATTTGATATAATTAATGTAATAATTAAAAAAATAGCAATGAAAAGGAAGAGTAAAATAGAAACAATTAAACAGAGAGGATAAGTCATAGGCTGGAAACTTATCTTAATATGACTATTTGAAAACTACCTTGGAGCTGAACTTAGTAGCATTTGTAAAATGTGAAAGTGTTCGGGTGACAACCTTATAGTCATCAAGAGGAAGTATTTAAATACTTCAACTTGGGTGGAACCGCGAATTAATACTCGTCCCAATATATTTATTTGGGACGAGTTTTTTTATTATAAAAAATTAACTAAGGAGGAAATAAAATGATAAAAGTTACTTTAAAAGATGGATCTGTAAGAGAATTCGAAAATGAACTTTCAGTTATGGACATAGCTAAGTCTATAAGTGAAGGTTTAGCTAGAGCAGTAGTTGCTGCATCTGTAAATGGAAAAGTTGTAGGACTAAACCATATAGTAAAAGAAGATTGTGAATTAAACTTATTCAAGTTTGATGATGAAGAAGGAAAAGATGTATTCAGACATACATCAGCTCATATATTAGCTCAAGCTATAAAGAGATTATACCCAGAAGCTAAATTTGCAATAGGACCAACTGTAGAAAATGGATTCTACTATGATATAGACTTAGATCATAGATTAACTAATGAAGATTTAGAAAAATTAGAAAAAGAAATGAAGAAAATAGCTAAGGAAGATATAGCTGTTGAAAGATATGAATTACCAAGAGAAGAAGCTTTAGCATGGGCAAAAGAAAATAATGAAATATATAAAGTAGAACTTATAGAAGATTTACCAGAAGGGGAAGTAATATCTTTCTATAAGCAAGGAGACTTTACTGACTTATGTAGGGGACCTCACTTACCTTCAACAAAAAAAGTTAAAGCAGTTAAATTATTAAGCGTAGCTGGAGCTTATTGGCGTGGAGATGAAAAAAACAAAATGCTTCAAAGAATATATGGTATATCTTTTGAGAAAAACAAAGACTTAGAAGAATACTTACACATGTTAGAAGAAGCTAAGAAAAGAGACCATAGAAAATTAGGTAGAGAATTAGACTTATTCTTTATACCTGAAGAAGGTCCAGGATTCCCATTATTCTTACCAAAAGGTATGGAACTTAAGAACGAATTATTAAAGTTCTGGAGAGAAATACATAGAGAAGATGGATACCAAGAAATAGAGACTCCAATAATACTAAATCAAAAATTATGGGAAACTTCAGGACATTGGTACAATTATAAAGAAAATATGTACACTGTAGATATAGATGAGCAACAATTTGCTATAAAACCAATGAACTGTCCAGGTTCTTTAATATATTATAATGCTAAGCCACATTCATATAAAGAATTCCCTATGAAAGTTGCAGAACTTGGTAGAGTTCATAGACATGAATTATCAGGTGCATTACATGGACTTATGAGAGTTAGAGCATTTACTCAAGATGATGCACATATATTCATGTTACCAGAACAAATAAAGGATCAAATAAAAGGTGTTGTAGATTTAATTGATAGAGTTTATAAGACTTTTGGATTTGAATATCACTTAGAATTATCAACTAGACCTGAAAACTCAATAGGTTCAGATGAAGAGTGGGAAGCAGCTGAAAATGGTTTAAGAGAAGCTTTAGAAGAGCTTAATTTACCATATATATTAAATGAAGGTGATGGAGCATTCTATGGTCCTAAGATAGACTTCCACCTAAGAGATTGCTTAGGAAGAACATGGCAATGTGGAACTATACAATTAGATATGCAATTACCTCAAAGATTTGACATAACTTATATAGGTCAAGATGGTGAAAAACATAGACCAGTTATGATACACAGAGTTGCATTTGGAAGTATAGAAAGATTCATAGGTATATTAATAGAGCATTATGCTGGCAAATTCCCAGTTTGGTTAGCTCCAACTCAAGTTAGAATATTACCTATATCAGATAAGTATAATGATTATGCAAATGAAGTTAAAAAAGCTTTATTTGATAGAGGAATAAGAGTTGAAATAGATGATAGAGCAGAAAAGACAGGATTCAAGATAAGAGAAGCTCAACTTCAAAAAATACCTTATATGTTAATAGTTGGTGAAAAGGAAGCTGCTGATAAGACTGTATCTGTAAGATCAAGAGATAACGGTGAAGTAGGAAGCATAAGTTTAGATGAATTTATAACTACTATATCTGAAGAAGTTGAAAGTAGAAAGAATGTAATACAAGACTAATTTATAATAAAAAGAGTAATCTATATTTTAGATTACTCTTTTTGTTTTAACACATTTCTTTTCTTATTAAAGATTTTAATTCTTCATGAGTCATAGTTTCATTTTCAAATAAATGATTTGAAACTATATGTAGGTCATTTATGTTATTTCTTAATATATCTAAAGTTTCGTTATAACAATCTTGTACTATTCTATTAGCCTCATCTTGTATTTTTTCAGATAAAAATGTTTTATTATTTCCATCTAAAGTCATAAATCCTAGATTACTCATTCCATACTCACAAACCATCTGATTAGCTATCTCTGTAACTTTCTTTAAGTCATCCTTTGCTCCAGTAGATTTATGATTGAATATAATTTCTTCTGATGCTTTTCCTGCAAGAAGTATTTTCATTTTTCCAAGAAGTTCTTCTTTAGTATAGATGTATCTATCTTCATCAGGTAATTGTAGAACATAACCTAAAGCCTGTCCTCTTGGAACTATTGATATTTTTTGTATAGGGCAAATTCCTACTAAATCACTAACTAATGCATGTCCAGCCTCGTGATAAGAGACTATTTTCTTTTCTTTCTCGATTAGAGTTGAGTTTTTTGACTCAAGTCCAGCTATAACTCTTTCTAAGGCTTTGTCAAAGTGAACTTCAGTGATTACATCGCTGTTATCTCTTACAGCAAAAATTGCAGCCTCGTTAGCTATATTAGCAAGATGTGCACCGTTAAATCCATGAGTTTTTTTAGCTAAAGTTTCTAAATTTACAGAAGGAGCTATTGGCTTATTGTTAGTGTGAACTTTTAAAATTTCATATCTAGTATGATAGTTAGGAGCACCTATATGAACATGTCTATCAAATCTACCGGGTCTAAGTAAAGCTTCATCAAGTAAGTCAAGTCTATTAGTAGCGCCTATTATTATTACATTTGAATCTTTAGTAAAACCATCCATTTCTACTAAAAGCTGATTTAATGTTTGGTCTTTTTCATTATTACTTTCTAAATGTCTTTTAGCACCTATTGCATCAATTTCATCTATAAAGATTATGCTTGGAGCTTCTTTTCTAGCTTTTTCAAAAAGAGTTCTTACTCTTTTAGCACCTACACCAACATATTTTTCAACAAACTCAGATCCAGTAACATTAAAGAATGAAGAATTTGTTTCACCAGCAACTGCTGATGCAAGTAATGTTTTACCTGTACCAGGAGGACCATAAAATAATACACCTTTTGGTATTTTTGCGCCCATTTTTTTGTATTTATCTGGAAACTTCATAAAGTCTACTATTTCAAATAATTCCTCTTTAACTTCTTCTAATCCAGCAACATCGCAAAATGTAGTCTTAGGTTTAGATGAACTAGAATCTTCACTTGAATTTTCCTTTTCCATCTTAGTTGTTTGGGCAAACACAGGCACTGGTTTATTTATTTTCTTAAAAAAATTTTCCCACATTTTCATAGCCATACACCTCAGATAATAAAAATTGTTTATTTATTTTAGATTTTCCATAGTTTATAAAATTTATTACTTAAATTTTTTTATTTTAATAATAAATTTCTAATATCTTAAAGTATAACCATAAACTGTATATATGATTACTTAATTTAAATTATTTTATAAAAAAAATAAAAAAATACTTGAAAAACTAATTGATAAGTGATATAGTAAATAAAGTAAGATAATAAAGAAAACAAGAAGAAGTCCGCTTCTCACCTTACGATAAGTGTTGTAAGTGTAAATATAAGTTAAGTTTATATATTTTTTTAATATATAAAACTTGTTTAAATGTGTTAACTTATATGCGGATGATTTTAATCATTCGCTTTTATTTTTATAAAAAATTTGGAGGTGTCCTACCATTAGTAAGGAACTAGCAATCAATGAACAAATAAGAGATAAAGAAATAAGAGTTATCTCAGACAATGGAGAGCAACTTGGAGTAATGTCTGCTAAAGAAGCTCAAACAATAGCTAATAATAAAAATCTAGATTTAGTAATGATATCACCTAATGCTAATCCGCCAGTATGTAAGATAATGGACTACGGTAAGTACAAGTATGAACAATCTAGAAAAGAAAAAGAATCTAAGAAAAAACAAAAGGTAGTAAACATAAAAGAAGTTAGATTAAGACCAGGTATAGAAGCTAATGACTTAAATACTAAAGCTAATCAAGCTATAAAGTTCCTTAAAAAAGGAGATAAAGTTAAAGTTGAACTTAGATTTAGAGGTAGAGAATTAGGACATAAAGACATTGGTAAAGAAGTAATGTTAAAGTTTATAGATATAGTAAAAGAGTTTGGAGAACCAACTAAAGCCCCAGCATTTGAGGGAAATAACATGGTTGTAATGATAGATCCAAAGAAATAAATGATTAACTGAGAGGAGGAAATTAACATGCCTAAAATGAAAACTCATAGAGGTGCTGCTAAAAGATTCAAAAAGACTGGAACTGGAAAATTAAAGAGAGCTAAAGCTTTCAGAAGACACATATTAACTAAGAAAGCTGCTAAGACTAAGATGCAATTAAGAAAGTCTGGAATAGTTACAGCAGGAGATGCTAGAAGAATAGCACAATTATTACCATACTAAAAATCGGATAAAAAATAGATAAACAATTAATAACAGAGGAAGACGAAGGAGGTCATAACGATGGCAAGAGTTAAAAAAGCTATGAACGCTCGTAAGAAGCATAAGAAAGTATTAAAACTTGCAAAAGGATTTATAGGATCAAGAAGCAAATTATATAGACCAGCAAATACATTTGTAATGAAGGCGTTAAAGAACGCTTATATAGGAAGAAAGTTAAAGAAGAGAGACTTCAGAAGACTTTGGATACAAAGAATAAACGCTGGAACAAGAGCTCATGGATTATCTTACTCAAGATTCATGAACGGATTAAAATTAGCTGGTGTTGAAGTTAACAGAAAAATGTTAGCTGAAATGGCTATACATGATGCAGAAGGATTTGCTAAGTTAGTAGAAGTTGCTAAATCTAAATTAGCTTAATTATATAGAAAAAGCTTTTGAATTTTATATTCAAGAGCTTTTTTTATTTAAATATATTTTAAGTGATTAGTAAATAAAAAGTCTCTTAAATATATATAATATAATTATATAAATTAAGGTATGTATTGTTGTTTTTAATAGAGTTTTGGAATATAATAAAATAATGATTATTAACTATTTTGAAATTAATCCCAAAATACAAAGGAGGGTTTAAAATAGTGAGAAAAATTGTAAAAAAACTTTCTGATCTAATAAATAAAATGGAACCTACTCAAATAATGGTAATAGGATTTGCTATTATAATATTGATAGGAGCTATTTTACTTAATATGCCAATATCTACTCAAAATGGAGAGAGCATAGGATTCTTAGATGCATTATTTACATCAACTTCGGCAGTATGTGTCACAGGATTAATTGCGGTTGACACATCGACTTATTGGAGTTTTTTTGGACAACTAATAATTATAACCTTAATACAAATTGGTGGATTAGGGTTTATGACTATGACAACATTATTTGCTCTTATAATCAAGAAAAGAATAAACCTAAGGGAAAGACTTTTAATACAAGAATCTTTGAATCAAATAGATTTATCAGGATTAGTTAAGCTAACTAGGTACATATTACTTACAACAGTTTTAATAGAAGGTACAGGAGCATTATTATTATCAACTGTATTCATACCTCAATTTGGGATCTTAAAAGGGATTTGGTACAGTATATTCCATGCTATATCAGCATTTTGTAATGCAGGCTTTGACTTAATGGGAGTAGTTAGTGGTCCATTTTCATCACTAACATATTATGTAAATAATTTTACTATAACTATAACAGTATCACTATTAATTATTTTAGGTGGTATAGGATTCCCTGTAATCCTTGATTTAATAAGAAATAAGAAGTTATCAAAATTAAATATACATTCTAAAGTTGTACTTTTTACAACTTTTGTTTTAATAGGATTTGGAATGCTATTTATACTAGTATTAGAATATAATAATCCAAAAACACTAGGTCAATTAGGGTTTGGAGGAAAAATATTAGCATCACTATTCCAATCAGTAACACTTAGAACGGCTGGATTTAATACAATAGATTTAGCTGCTATGAGAGAAAATAGTATATTTTTTATGATAATATTAATGTTTATAGGTGCATCTCCGGCATCGACAGGTGGAGGGGTAAAAACTACTACAATAGCTACATTAATATTAACTGTAAAGTCATTTATATTAGAAAAACAAGATATAGAAGTATGTGAAAGAAGGATAAGTGAAACTACTGTAAAAAAATCATTAGGAATATTTTTAATAGGTGTAGCTCTATTTTTAATGGGAACTCTTATTATATCTATAACTGATCCAGATTTTAGCTTACTTGAAGTTGGATTTGAGGTAGTATCTGCTATTGCTACAGTTGGGCTTAGTATAGGTGGAAGTCCAAATCTTAGTATTTTAGGAAAGATATTTATAATGCTATTTATGTTTATGGGAAGAGTTGGATCTTTAACTATATTTATGGCATTGGCATCAAGAGGAGTCAAGAAAAATCCTCTTATTAGGTATCCAGAAGGTAAAATAATAGTTGGATAAATAAAAAATAAATTTATTTAGTATATGGAGAGGTAAAAGTTATGAAACAATATATAGTTATAGGGTGTGGAAGATTTGGATCTTCAGTAGCCACAACTATGCATCTTTTAGGTCATCAAGTAATGGCTATAGATAAAAGTGAAGAAATAATTCAGAACATAGTTGACAAAGTTACTCATGCAGCTATAGTAGATGTTACTGATGAGCAAGCTCTAAGATCAATAGGATTAGGAAACTTTGATGTAGCTATAATAGCAATAGGAGCTGATATAAGAGCATCTATAATGGCAACACTTATAGCTAAAGAAATGGGAGTATCTCAAATTGTATGTAAAGCAAAAGATGAATTACAAGCAAAAGTTCTTTATAAAATAGGAGCTGATAGAGTAGTATTCCCAGAAAGAGATATGGGAGTTAGAGTTGCTCATAATTTAGTTTCAGATAACATATTAGATCATATAGAACTAGATCCAGAGTATTCTATAGTAGAAATAGTTACACCAACTAGCTGGGTAGGAAAAACTCTAGTTGATTTAGAATTAAGAGCAAGATATGAAATAACTGTACTTGCTATAAAAAATGGTAAGAGTATAAATGTAACACCAGCACCAGATGAAGAACTTAAAGCAGGAAGTATATTAGTTGTGATTGGTCAAAGTAGCAATATAAGTAGTATTACTTCTGAAAATAAAGATATAATTAGGAGAAAGTAGTTATGTCTATGATAATAACAGCTAAAGATAATGATAAAATAAAATACACAAAGTCTTTATTAAAATCAAAAAATAGAAATAAAGAATCAAAATTTATAATAGAAGGATATAGAATATTAACACTTGCTATAGAATGTAGAGCTAAGTTAGATTACGTATTCATAAATGAAGATTTTGAAAAAAAGCAAGAGCATAAAGAATTTTTAGAAACACTTAAGAAAAAGGATATAAGAGTATACAAAACTACTAATAAAATTTTTGAAGATTTGACAGATACTGAAAATACTCAAGGTATAATAGGTGTGGTTAAATTTAAACAAAGGACATTAGAAAAAAATTTAACTGATGATAATAGGTTTGTATTAATCTTAGATAGAATACAAGACCCAGGGAACATGGGAACTATAATAAGAACAGCTGATGCAGCTGGAGTAGATGCAATAATTGCATTAAAAGGATGTGTAGATATATACAATCCAAAAGTAATAAGATCAACTATGGGATCTATATTTGATATGAATGTAATTCATGCTACTCAAGAAGAAGCATTAAGGATACTTAAGTTAAAGAAATTTGATATAGTATCTAGTTACTTAGATACAAATAATTATTACAATACAGTTGAGTATAATTATAAGACTGCATTAGTAATAGGTAATGAAGCTAATGGAATAAATGAAGAATTAGTATCAAAATCAGATGTATTGGTTAAAATACCTATATATGGCAAGGCAGAATCTTTAAATGCAGCAATAAGTTCTGCTATACTTATGTATGAGATAAAAAAATACTTGGTTTAAAAGTTGTTAATTATACATTTTATATGTTATAATTATATAAAAAAATATATTTTAAAATACAATGAAAGAGAAAAGTATTTTGAATTAACTTAACACAGAGAAAAGTATCAAGGCTGAAAGTACTTTATAAGAATTCAAAAGAAGTTCCCTCTGGAGTATTAAAGCTGAAATTAATAGTAGGCTTTAACGTTAAAACGCGTTAAGTTTATTTGAGGTGGTTTAAAATTTGTAATTTTAGACTACTAGGGTGGTACCGCGAAATAATAGTCTTTCGTCCCTAGGTTGGGATGAAGGGCTTTTTTTATGTGAATAAATAGTGAAAGGGTGATATATAGTGCAAGAAAAATTACTTAATTTACAAGAAGCCGCTTTAAATGAAATTAAAGATACTTCTAGTATAGAAGCTGTAGAAAGCCTAAGAGTTAAGTACTTAGGTAAAAAAGGTGAAATAACTGCTATTCTTAAAGAAATGGGTAAGTTATCAGCAGAAGAAAGACCAGTTATAGGTCAAGTTGCTAACAAGGTAAGAGAATCTATAGAAGGAAGTATATCTTCAAAGAAAGAAGAATTAAAAGCTATAGAAAAGCAAAAGAAATTAGCTGAAGAAGTTATAGATGTTACTATGCCAGCTAAAGCTGTTAAAGTAGGAAAGAAACATCCTATATCTCAAATAATAGATGAAGTAAGTGAAATATTTATGGGAATGGGATTCTCTATAGCAGAAGGTCCAGAAGTTGAAACTGTTGAAAATAACTTTGATGCATTAAATGCACCAATAGACCATCCATCAAGAGATATGAGTGATACATTCTATATAAATAGTGAATTATTACTTAGAACACAAACATCTCCAGTTCAAGTTAGAACTATGAAAGGTCAAGAATTACCTATAAAAATAATAGCTCCAGGAAGATGTTTCAGATTTGATGCTCCAGATGCTACACATTCACCAATGTTCCATCAAATAGAAGGATTAGTAGTTGGTAAAGATGTAACTATGGCTCAATTAAAAGGAACATTAGATATGTTTGTTAAGAAGTTATTCGGAGAAAATACGAAAACTAAATTTAGACCACATAACTTCCCATTCACAGAACCAAGTGCAGAAGTAGACGTTACTTGCTTTAAGTGTCAAGGTGCTGGATGTCCAATGTGTAAACAAGAAGGATGGATAGAAATATTAGGTGCAGGTATGGTTCATCCAAACGTACTTAGAAACTGTGGAATAGATCCAGAAGTTTATAGTGGATTTGCTTTCGGTATGGGTGTAGATAGAATAACTATGCTTAAATACGAAATAGATGATATAAGATTATTATTCGAAAATGATATGAGATTTTTAGATCAATTTTAATTAGGAGGGTTTGAATATGTTAGTACCTTTAAAATGGCTTAGAGACTATGTTGACATAGATATAGATACACAAGAATTTGCTGATATGATGACTATGACAGGTTCAAAAGTTGAAAAAGTAGATTTCTTTGGAAAAGAAACAAACGGAGTTGAAGTATGTAAGATACTTGAAATAGAACAACATCCAGATGCAGATAGATTAAAAGTTACAAAGGTTGAAGTTGCAAACGGAGAAATACTTCAAATAGTAACTAATGCTACAAATATAAAAGTAGGAGATTATGTACCAGTTGCTAGAATAGGTGCAGTATTACCTGGAGATTTCAAAATAAAGAAAGGTAAGTTAAGAGGAGTATTATCAGAAGGAATGTTCTGTGGTGCTGAAGAATTAACTATACCATCTGCATTTGTTGAAGATCATAAAAAAGATGGAATATATATACTAGATCATCAAGATTCATTTGAGTTAGGAATGGATGTAAGAGATGTTTTAGGAATAAACGATGCATTAATAGAATTTGAAATAACTTCAAACAGACCAGATTGTAGATCAATAATAGGTATAGCTAGAGAAGCTGCTGTTACTTTAGGAAAAGAATTAAAATATCCTGAAATAAAAGTTCAGGCTTGCGATGAAGAAATGTCATTTGAAATAGATATACAAACTGATTTATGTAAGAGATACTGTGGTAGAGTAGTTAAAGATGTTAAAGTAGGGCAATCTCCATACTGGATGCAAAGAAAACTTATAGAAGCAGGAATGAGACCTATAAGCAACATAGTTGATATAACAAACTACGTTATGTTAGAGCTTGGACAACCACTTCATGCATTTGATTTAGATGATATAAAATACAATAAAATGACTGTTAAAATGGCAGAAGAAGGTGAAAAGTTCACTACATTAGATGGTGTTGAAAGAACTTTAACATCAGATATGTTAGTTATAGGAAACCAAGATAAAACTTTAGATTTAGCAGGTATAATGGGTGGAGAAAACTCAGAAATAAAAGATACAACAACTTCTATATTTATAGAAGGAGCAAGTTTTGCTAAAGAAAACATAAGAGCTACATCTAAGAAATTAGGTCTTAGAACAGAAGCGTCTTCAAGATTTGAAAAAGGAATAGACATAAACTTAGCAGAAGAAGCTGTTAATAGAGCATGTCAATTAATAGAAGAGTTAGGATGTGGTACAGTTCTTAATGGAATGCTTGACTATTATCCACAAAAAGAAGAGGTTCAAAAAGTAACTGTTAATCCAGTTAGAATAAATAAATTATTAGGTGTTAATGTACCTATGGACCAATTCATAAATATATTAGAAAGCTTAGAATTTAAATGTAATTTAGTATCTTCTGAAGTTTTAGAGTTAGAAGTTCCAACATTTAGATTAGATATAACTGAAGATGCAGATATATTAGAAGAAATAGCTAGAATATATGGATATGACAATATACCATCTGCAAGTTTAGAAGGTAATGCTACTGCAGGTGTAAAAACTGAAAAACAAAAGTTTATAGACAATGTAAAATCTAACTCTATAGCTTGCGGATTAAATGAAATATTAACATATTCATTTGTAAGCCCAAGAGGTGTAGATAAAATAAATCTTCCAGCTGATGATGAAAAGAGAAACTTTGTTAAAATAATGAACCCATTAGGTGAAGAAACTTCTGTAATGAGAACTACTTTAATACCTAATATGTTAGATGTTATATCTACAAATATATCTCATAAAGTTGAAGAAGTATCTGCATTTGAATGTGGAAATACATTTATACCACAAGAAGGATTACCAATAGAGACTAAGAAATACTGTGTAGGAATGTACGGTAAAGAAGTAGATTTCTTCGTGTTAAAAGGAGTTATAGAATCTGTACTTAATAATGTAGGATTAAAAGGTTATGAAATAGAGCCAGAAACTACAAATTTAACATTCCACCCAGGAAGATGTGCAAAAATAGTGTATAATAATATATATATAGGAACTTTTGGAGAATTACATCCAGATGTTATAGAAAACTACAACTTAGGACAAAGAGTATATGTAGCTGAAATAAATATAGATACAGTATTTGAAAACTTAAACTTAACTAAGTCATACAATCCATTACCAAAATATCCATCTACATCTAGAGATATAGCATTAATAGTTAAAGATGAAGTATTTGTTAAACAAATAGAAGATATAATAAAAGCTAATGGTGAAGATTTAGTAGAAAGTTATAAATTATTCGATGTTTACAAAGGTGCTCAAATAGAAGAAGGGCATAAGTCTATAGCATATTCTATAACATATAGAAGTAAAGATAAAACTTTAACTGATGAAGATGTAGCAAAAGTACATGAAAAGATATTAAGTGAGCTAAGTGAGAAATTAAACGCAAACTTAAGATCAAACTAACTAACGTAGGGGGCGTGTTAGTATGAAGGAAATGAATAAAGTTATAGTAAAAATTAATGGTTCTGAATATCCAATGGTAGGAGAGAAATCTGAACAACATATGTTAAATGTAGCAAGATATGTTGATGAAGAAATTAAAAGAATAAGTGAAGCAAATCCTAAATTAAGCACATCAGTATTAGCTATATTATCAGCTGTAAATATAGCTAATGAACTATTTGAATGTGGCGAGGAAAATGACAAACTATCAAAAGAAAACGAAGAACTTAATAAAAAGGTTGGTACTGGTGAAGAAGAATTAAAATTAGAGATGAAGAAATTACAATTATCTCTACAAGGCAAAGCAAAAGAAGAAGAAGACTTAAAGACAAAGATAGATGAGTTGAATAAGTTAATTGAAGAGCAAAAAAGTAAAATTTTTAAATTAGAAAGTGATATTCAATCTAAAGATAAGCAAATTGAAGAGTATAAGGTTGAAGTTAATGAACTTAAAGATTTAACTAAAATTGCTGAAGAAAAAGCTAGAGTTGCTGAGCAAATGTCTTCTAAATTCCAAAATGACGCATATAGAGTACAATTGGAAAAGATAGAGATTGAAAATGAATTAAAATTTTATAAAGCAACTAGATAAAAAATAAATTAAGCCTTCAGGGGAACCTGAAGGTTTTAATTTTAGTATTTAAGGTATATTATATAGGTAGTATAAATATGCCTTGAAGGAGGACAATATGAGAGATGTAGAATTATTAGCACCCGTTGGGTCTTTTGAAGCATTAAAAGCTGCGGTACAAAATGGGGCAAATGCAGTATACCTTGGAGGAAAAGATTTTGGAGCAAGAGCATCTGCAAATAACTTTGATAGAGATGAATTAAAAGAAGCTGTAAAATATGCTCATATAAGAGGTGTACAAGTTTTCGTAACTACAAATACATTAAGAAAAGAAAATGAAATAGAAGATTTCTTAGAATATGCAAAGTTTTTATATGATATAGATGTAGATGCAATAATACTTCAAGATATAGGTATGGCTAGACTTATAAAAAGAGAATTACCTGATTTTGAATTACATGCAAGTACTCAAATGGTTGCACACTCATTAGAAGATGTTAAATATTTAGAAAGTGTAGGATTTGATAGAGTAGTACTTGCGAGAGAAGTTACAGTAGAAGAAATTAAGTATATATGTGACAATTGTAAAGCAGATATAGAAGTTTTTGTTCATGGAGCATTGTGTGTATGCTATTCTGGACAATGTTTAATGAGTTCTATGATAGGAAATCGTTCAGGTAACAGAGGTAGATGTGCACAACCTTGTAGACAAAGATATGAACTGATTGATGTATACACAGGAGAAGTTGTAAATAGCAACGGAGATTATCTACTAAGTCCAAGAGATTTAAATGCAATAGAAGAAATTGATAAAGTAATAGATGCAGGAGTACATTCTCTAAAAATAGAAGGTAGAATGAAAAGACCAGAGTATGTTGCAACTGTTATAGATGGATACAGAAAAACTATAGATGAATATTTAGCTACAAATAAATTAAATGTTTCAGATGAAACAATAAATGATTTATATACAATATTTAATAGAAAATTCACTAAAGGATTATTACTAGGTGATGTTGGTAAGGATATGATGAACTCACAACTTCCAAACAACCAAGGACTATATGTTGGTACAGTAGTAGATTATAATAAAAAAGCAAAAAGATTAAAAATAAAACTAGCAAATACTCTTAAAAAGGGTGATGGTATAAACCTTGGCGGCGGTACTATAGGTAGAATAATAAAAAATGGAAATATAGAAACTATAGGATATAAAGGTGAAACTATAGAGCTTGACTTTGTTGGGGAAGCTAGAAAAGGACAAATAGTATTTAAAACATCAGATAGTGAACTAATGGATAGAGTTCAAGCTACATTTACACAAGATAAAGAATTTGTAAAAAATATAATTGATGCAAAAATTACTATAAAATTAGGTCAAAAGCCAATACTTACATTAAAAGATAGACATAGTAATGAAGCCACTATAGAAGGTGATAAAATAGTTGAAGAAGCTATGAAGGTTGCTTTAAGTAAGGAAAAAGTAGAAACTCAACTAAGAAAACTTGGAAATACACCTTATGAATTAGACTTATTAGAAATTGAATTAGATGATAATGTTAGTTTACCAATAAGTTTACTAAATCAAATGAGAAGAGATTGTATTGAACTTTTAGATAAAGAAAGAGTAAGTATAAAAAATAGAAAATATAAAAATAAAATAGTTAAGTATAAGCCAGTACTATATAATAGAAATAAACAACAGGAAATTTCTGTTAAAGTTAAAAACTTAGAACAACTAGAAAGTGCATTAGAATGTGGTGTAGATAGAATATATTATGAAGATACTAACACAATAGATAAAGGTATGAGTTTAGCTATGAAGTATAATAAAAAAGTAATATACTCAGCACCTAGAATAATAAGAAATAAAGAATATAATCATTTAGCAAAAGCTAATAATGCAGGTGTAGAATCTGTACAAGTAGGAAACTATGGTTCAATAGATTACTTTAAAGATAAAAAATTAAACATAGATTACTACTTAAATGCATTTAATAGTGAAACTATAAATTACTATAAAGAAATAGGTGCAGATACTTTATGTATATCTCAAGAGTTAAATATAAACGAGATAAAAGAAACAATAAAGTACACTGATATAAATATAGAATCTGTAGTATATGGATATACTCCACTTATGATAACAGAATACTGTCCTATGGGAGTAATTGTTCGTGATTGTAAAAAGGATAAAAGAGTTGCTAAATGTAAAGAAAGTATATATGCATTAAGAAATTCTAAAGGTGATGAATTTAGAGTTTCACAAGATATATTCTGTAGGAGTACAATATATAATTCAAATGTAACTTGTATGCTAGACAACTTATATGAATTACATGAAATAGGTATAAATGTACTTAGATTAGACTTTACATTAGAAGATAAAGAGACTGTTAAAGAAGTTATAGAAGCCTATCAAGAAGTTTTATCTAATGATTATAAATTAGCAACAAAAGCTACTAAACTTTATAATAAATTAGATGAAAAGGGTACAACAGCAGGTCATTACTACAAAGGTGTAGAATAATAAATCATATTCTAGTGCTATAATATGTAAAATTGACTATATTAAGCAAATATGATAATATTACAAAATAATAAAAGTTAAATAATGCTCTGGGTATAAAATTATCCAGAGCATTAATAATTTAAAAATGAAGAAATTTAAAAAATGACATTTTGAAATATTTCGCCCACGCAGTGGCTCAAGCAACGGATGTGACCGAAATGCTTCGCCAACATGTTGATCAAAGTGGTAGCGAGTGTCATATCGTTGGCGATATGAGCGTAGCGAATTTTTTATTAAAATAAATTCTATAAACAATGAAAGAGAGACTTAAATATGAGCAAAAAAGCATTTATAGGAAGAAAATTAAGAGAAGCTAGAATGTATAGAGGTAAAACAATAGATGTATTAGCTAAAGAAACTAATATAAATAAAAAAGATATAATTGCATTTGAAGAAGATAAATATAAACCAACATTAGAAAATGAAATGAAGCTATCAAATGCACTAGGATTTCCAAGAGAATTCTTTAAATATGCAGACAATATAAAAATGACTATAGATTCTACACATATAAGACCAGAATGTACAATACCAAAAGTAGAGCAAATAGCTTTTAAAGAAAAATTAGCTATGACTCATAGGATATTAACATTTTTAGAAGGGTATATCCAATTCCCACAAATGAATATACCAACTGATTTAAATAAAAATGAAGATATAGAAGAGTTAGCAACTAAGGTAAGAAGATACTGGAATTTAGGGGATGGCATTATAGGTAACATGTTAACCTTACTTGAGATAAATGGAATGATAGTATCTGATGCTAATATAAACAAAAAAGGAGCCTTATCATTTAGTCAAAAACAAACTGTAAATGGAAATAGTAGATACTTTGTATCTTTAGGTAATGATAAAAAATCAGCATGTACAAGAAACTATGATTTAGCATATGAATTAGCATATATCGTAGCAACTGAGGCAAATATACAGTCAAAGAAATTTTCTAAAGATGAATTTGCTTGTGCGTTTTTAATGCCTAAAGAAAGTTTTATACAAGATTTAAAAATGGTAAATGACTTAGAAGATTATGTTGAATTAAAGAAAAAGTGGATAGTTCCAATATCAGCTATAATATTAAGATCATATCAATTAGGTGAAATAAGTTACAAAAAATATATGTACTTAATGAATGAAATGGATAAAAAGGGATGGTTAAAGAAAGAGCCCCTAGAAGAAAATATAAAAGCTACAAGTCCGATGCTATTAAAAAAATCTATAGATGTATTAATAGATAATAATATAATAAGTAAGGCTAGTTTAGTAATGAATTTATCAAATTGGGGATTACACTTAAATCAAGATGAAGTAGAAGTATTATTAGGATTTAAAGAAGGAAAGTTAACTACAGAAAGAAATACTATAAATAACAAAAAATCAAAGGTTACAAAAGTTAACTTTAAATCTAAAAAAAGATAATTAAACACTTATATAGTAGTAAGAGTTTTTTATGAATAAAAAAATTATAGGCATAAGTTTATTTATATTAATAATAACTTCATCTATATTTGGTTGCAGTAAATTTCAAGAAAATAATGATACTAATTTAAATAGTATAGATAAAGATAGCATAAATCCTATATCAAAAGATACAGCTATAAATATATTAAAGGCAGAGTATGGAGATAATATATTAGTTGAAGATAAGGATATAAAATTAATAGGAGATTTATATTTCATAGATGTTTATGTTGAAGTAGTAGATAGTGATGATGGAAGTCATGAAACACATACACATAGACAAAGCCTAGGAAATATAAAGATAGATAAATATACTGGAGAGATTATAACAGAATAGATATAAATTATATAAAAATAAATGAGCTATTTGCAAATTAAATTTGCAGATAGCTCATTGTTATGTTTAACGAGAAACGTATATATTAATATTGATTCATACCTTTTAATATAGCAACTAAATAATCCCAAGTACGTTTAGTAGAAGATATATTTAAATGCTCATTAGGCGTATGAACTTCAAACATATCAGGTCCAAGAGATATAGCTTGTGCATGAGGCATTTTATCTAATAATAATCCACATTCAAGACCAGCATGTATAGCCATTATAATTGGCTTTTTACCAGTTAATTTTTCGTAAGTTTCAACACATATTTTTTCTAATTTAGAACCTTTAGCATACTCCCAAGCTGGATAATCACTATCTAAAATTAATTTTCCATTTAAGTTTGTAGCAAGTAGATCCATTTTATTAGTTATATCATCTTTTAATGTTTTTACAGAACTTCTAACAGCACACTCAAATGTAACTGAATTTTCAGTGGTATGAACAACACCTAAGTTTGTTGAACTTTCAACAAGACCTTCTATATCCATACTCATAGTTTGTATTCCATTAGGTATTAAGTTTAGTAAACTAATTACATTTGTTTTTGTTTTATCATCAAATACTTTATCAACAGTAGTTTCAGTACATTCTATATTTATGCCTGGGTCAGAAGTACTGAATTCATGTTTAAATGTATTCATTATTTCATTTATACAATTTTTAGTTTTTTCAACATCATTTTTATCTACAACTATTATAGCTTCACACTCACGAGGTATTGCATTGTTTTTAGAACCACCTTGAATTTTAGCTAAGTCGTAATCAATACATAATAAATTTAAAAGTCTTCCCATTAATATATTAGAATTGGCTCTTTGTTTTATTATATCAATTCCAGAGTGTCCACCAAGTAATCCTTTTATTTCTACTAATAAAGGTTGTTTATTAGAATCAATATTAGTATACTCAGCATTTAGTTCAGATAATGCAGTAACTCCACCAGCACAACTAACTAGTAAATATCCTTCTTCTTCAGAGTCAAGATTTATTATGTATTGACCTTTTAATAGAGAGCCATCGAAAGCCATAGCGCCACTCATTCCAGCTTCTTCATCAGTCGTTATTAAAACTTCTATAGCAGGGTGTTCTAAGTTATTAGATGCAAGTACTGCCATTCCCATAGCTACAGCTATACCATTGTCAGCACCTAGAGTAGTTCCAGTTGCATATATCATATCATATTCAACTCTTAATTTTATAGGATCAGTAACAAAGTTATGGTCGGTATCTTTATTCTTTTCACAAACCATATCCATATGTCCTTGAAGTATTACACCAGGACAATTTTCATACCCTTTTGTAGCAGGTTTTCTTATTATTATATTAAGAGTATCATCTTGTATAGTTTCAAGGCCTAAATCCTCACCAAACTTTTTTAGATAATCACTTATAGCTTTTTCATTTCCAGAACCACGAGGTATTTGAGATATTTCTTCAAAATATTTGAAAACAAGTTCAGGTTGTAATCCATTTAAAACATTTTCCATAAAAACAACTCCTTTTAGATTAAGTTAAGATAGATATTTAAAAAATAGTAAATAATATTTTTATATCACAAATAAAGTATCATTATGTATAATATAAAATAGCCATATAAATAGTATAATACAAAATGTGTAAAATACACATAGTAAAATAGAAATAAAAAAATGAAAATTTAAGGAGGCATTATGAACCAAAAATCGCTGAGAGTTTTAGAATTCAATAAAATAATTGAATTATTGAAAAGTAAAGCTTCATCTTCGTTAGGTTTAAAATATATAGAAGAGTTAGTTCCAAGTTCAGATTTTGAAGAAGTTAAGTATATGCAGCAAGAAACAAGTGAAACGCAATCAATACTTACTAAAAGAGGATATGTTGGATTACAAGGAATACATGATATAGAAGATAAAGTAAAAAGAGCTGGGGTAGGAGCAAGCCTTGATCCAGGAAGTTTAATAATGATAGCAGATACTTTAAGAGCTGCTAGAACATTAAGAAATAGTCTATCAGGTAGTGATGAAGAAGATTTTAATTATCCAATAATACAATCTTTATCAAATGGATTATATGCATATAGAGAGATAGAAGATGCAATATATAATGCAATAATAAGTGAATTAGAAATATCAGATAATGCATCATCAACACTTAGAGATATTAGAAGAAGAATAGTTCAAAAGAATCAATCTATAAGATCTAAATTGAACTCTATAATATCATCAACTACATATCAAAAATATTTACAGGATGCAATAATATCAGTAAGAGGAGATAGATTTGTCGTTCCTGTAAAAGCTGAATATAGATCTCAAGTTGCAGGGATAGTTCATGATCAATCTTCATCAGGAGCTACATTATTCATAGAACCTATGAGTATAGTTGATATGAACAATGAACTTAGACAATTAAGGCTTAGTGAACAAGAAGAAATAGAAAGAATACTTCAAGAATTATCAGCTATGGTTGGTGAAGTAAGTGAAGATTTAATATCAAATCAAGAGATACTAGGTAGACTTGACTTTGCTTTTGCAAAAGGTAAGTTATCAATGAAAATGAGAGGTGTAGAACCTACATTAAATAAAGATAAGTTTATAAATATAAAAAATGGTAGACACCCATTATTAGATAGAAAAACTGTAGTACCTAATAGTGTGTATTTAGGAAGAGATTTTCATACTTTAGTTATAACTGGGCCAAATACAGGTGGTAAAACTGTAACAATAAAAACTGTTGGATTATTTGCTCTTATGACTCAAAGTGGGCTTCATATATCCGCAGATTATGGAAGTAGCATGTGTGTATATGACAACATATTTGCGGATATAGGTGATGAACAAAGTATAGAACAGAGTTTATCAACATTCTCATCTCATATGACAAATATTGTGTCTATATTAAAAGATGTAACTGAAAATTCTTTAGTTATATTTGATGAATTAGGTGCAGGTACAGATCCTATAGAAGGTGCAGCACTTGCTATAGCAATACTTGAAGATGTAGCTATGGCTGGAGCTAGATGTATAGCTACAACTCACTACACTGAAATAAAAAATTATGCACTTACTAAAGATGGTGTAGAAAATGCTGCAGTTGAGTTTGATTTAGATACATTAAGTCCTACTTATAAATTATTAATAGGTGTTCCAGGTAAATCAAATGCCTTTGAAATATCTAAAAAATTAGGACTTAGTGATTATATAATAACTAGAGCTAAGGAATTTATAGATACTGATAATATAGAATTAGAAGACATATTACAAAGTGCAGAAAAAAATAGAATAAAAGCTGAAGAAGAAAGAATAAAAGCTGAGAAACTAAGGGAAAGTATAGAAAAACTAAAGATATAA
>NZ_CATXCO010000001.1:0-64826 GCF_958366745.1 uncultured Romboutsia sp. | reverse complement strand
ATTTCTTCTATATATACCATCATTCCACCTGTTTTAGGTATTGCAGCTGAAACTTCTGCTGCAGTAAGTCCAGCAGCTATTGTTACTATACCTGCTAAAACCCATACTAACATTCCAAGTCCTGGTGCACCACCAGTTAAAGTGTAAACAGCTTGAGGTTTAAAGAATACTCCACCACCGATAACCATACCAACAACAGTTGATAAAGCAGCAGCAACACCTAAGCTTTTTTCAAGTTGCTTGTTCTCCATTTTTAGATTCCTTTCTTCTGTTAAAATTTTAGTTATAATAAGTACATTAACTATTATAACGCTTTCCAGATAAATTTCAATACTTTTTTCTGTATTTTACGACAAAAAAACACATCAAAAAAATATTTTGCTAAAAATAATAAGTTAACAATAAGTTAAAGTAGCTTTTAAACTATAGTTTTAAAAGTTTTTAAAACTATGAAATGTAAAAAATTTCTACAAATATAAATCTATAATGATATACTAAAAATATAATAAAACAATGAAATGGCAATACTAAAAGAGATTTATAACTAAGAGGTGATATAGGATGAATATAGAAAAAATAATAAATGAATTAATAGATAAAATAAACTATCATAACGAAAAATACTACAATGAAGATAGTCCAGAAATATCAGATATGGAATATGATAATTTAGTAAAAGAGTTAATTAGGTTAGAAGAAGAAAATCCACAATTTAAGAGGATCGATTCTCCAAGCAATAGAGTTGGAGGAAAGCCATTAGAAAAATTTAATCAAATAACACATAAAATACCAATGTTAAGTTTATCTAATGCATATTCTGATTCAGACTTGAAAGACTTTGATAAAAGAGTAAAAGATATGGTAAATGAAGATGTCGAATATGTAGTTGAATTTAAGATAGATGGCTTATCAGTAGGTATTACATACGATAATGGAGAATTTCAATATGGAGCAACTAGAGGTAATGGGGTTATAGGAGAGGATATATCTAAAAACTTAATGACTATTAAAAGTATACCTCTTAAAATAAATGACAATGATGAGATAGTTGTAAGAGGAGAAGTATACATATCAAAGGAAGATTTTAAAAAGGTAAATGAGCAACAAGAAGAACAAGAACTTCAAGTATTTGCAAATCCAAGAAATTTAGCAGCAGGATCTCTTAGACAATTAGATCCAAAGTTAACAGCTAAAAGACCTTTAGATATATTTATATTCAACTTAGAGTATTCACAAAATAATCAATTTAAAAGCCATAGTGAGTCTCTAGAATTTTTAAATGGATTAGGATTTTCTGTAAGTCCAAATTATAAGGTATGTAAGAATATAGACGAGGTAATAGAACATATTGAATATTGGACAGAAAATAGAGATAAGTTAGCATTTGAGATAGATGGAATGGTAATAAAAGTAAATAACTTAAAGCAAAGAGAGTCGATGGGATACACAGCAAAAAGTCCAAGATGGGCTATTGCATATAAATTCCCAGCAGAAAAGAAAAAAACAAAAATAATAGATATTATAGTAGAAGTAGGAAGAACGGGAACAATAACTCCTACAGCTGTTTTAGAGCCTGTAAGATTAGCTGGAACAAGTGTAAGTAGAGCTACATTACACAATGAAGATTATATAAAGGAAAAAGATATAAGAATTAATGATACAGTGTTAGTTCAAAAGGCTGGAGATATAATACCTCAAGTACTTGAAGTTGTAAAAGAAGAACGTACAGGTGAAGAAGTAGAGTTTAATATGCCAGATAAATGTCCGGTTTGTTCAGAGCCAACAGTAAGGATAGAAGGTGAAGCTGCTGTAAAATGTATAAATATATCTTGTCCAGCTCAAATAAGAAGAGGAATAATACACTTTGCGTCTAGAGATGCTATGAATATAGATGGGCTAGGAGAGTCTATAATAAGTTTATTATTAAATGAAAATATAATAAATGATATATCAGACTTATATAAGATAAAGAAAGAAGATATAGTAAGTTTAGAAAGAATGGGTGAAAAATCAGCTACTAATCTTATAAATGCAATTAATAAATCAAAAGAAAATGATTTATGGAGATTAATTAATGGATTAGGTATAAAATTTATAGGAACAAAGGGAGCAAAAATACTTGCTAATAGTTATAAAGATTTAGATAAAATAATGAATGCTACAGCAAGTGAACTTGTAAATTTAGAAGAGTTCGGTGAGACTATGGCAAATAGTGTAGTTGAATTCTTTAAAGAAGACAAAAATATAAAAGTAGTAGAAAAATTAAAAGAATATGGACTAAATACTAAAGCTATAGAAAGTGAAAATGATGATATAAATAAAGTATTTGAAGGTATGAAAATTGTTTTAACTGGTACACTTCCTACATTAAAAAGAAATGATGCAAAAGAGATGATAGAGTCAAGAGGTGGAAAGTCAACATCAAGTGTGAGTAAGTCAACTACTTTTGTACTGGCTGGAGAAGAAGCAGGATCAAAATTAACAAAGGCCAATGAACTAGGGATAAAGGTAATAGATGAAGACACATTTATAGAACTTTGTAAATTATCATCTAAAGAAGATGTAGAAAGTAGACTTATATAGTATTTAGAAAATATATATAGGTTAAACTCGAAATATTAAGGATATTAAAAATAGATATATATGCTTAAATATGGAAAAATCCTAACTACTTATGATAATATTATAACTATAATGTTAATTAAATTTATAAAGTAGTTATATAAAAATATATAAAGTTAATATATAAAAATATATAAAGTTAATATATAAAAGTATTAGATGAATTTAAGTGAGGTATTATAAATGGCAAGAATTGATAACAGAAAGAATGATCAAATTAGAGATATAAAAATTACTAGAAATTATACAAAGTACGCAGAAGGATCTGTACTTATAGAAATGGGATCAACAAAGGTTATATGTACAGCATCTATTGAAGATAAAGTACCTCCATTTTTAAGAAATACGGGAACAGGTTGGATAAATGCTGAATATTCAATGCTTCCAAGATCAACGCATCAAAGGAAAGTAAGGGAATCATCAAGAGGGAAAGTTGATGGTAGAACACAAGAGATACAAAGATTAATTGGTAGAGCAATAAGATCCGTAGTAGATTTAAGTAAAATAGGGGAAAGAACTATATGGGTAGACTGCGATGTAATACAAGCGGATGGAGGAACAAGAACTGCCTCTATAACAGGAGCTTTTGTAGCTGTAGTAGATGCTATAAATAAGTTACATAAATCAAAAGCAATAAAACATATGCCAATAACAAACTTTGTATCGGCAATAAGTGTTGGTATAGTTGAAAAAGAACACTTACTTGACTTATGCTACGAGGAAGATTCAAATGCACAAGTAGATATGAACGTAATAATGACTGAT
Source organism: uncultured Romboutsia sp. (assembly GCF_958366745.1). Classification (NCBI taxonomy): domain Bacteria; kingdom Bacillati; phylum Bacillota; class Clostridia; order Peptostreptococcales; family Peptostreptococcaceae; genus Romboutsia; species uncultured Romboutsia sp. Next base: position 61,439 of record NZ_CATXCO010000001.1, on the reverse strand, counting down.
AAAGGTGAATTTGTTGAAGTTCAAGGTACAGGAGAGGAAAGACCATTTTCTAGAGAAGATTTAAATAAATTATTAGAACTTGGAGAAAAAGGGAATAAAGAATTAATAAAAGCTCAAAGAGAAGCATTAGGTGAAATAGCAGATGAAATACTTGGAGTAGAATATGGAGATGAAGTAGTTATAGCTACGAATAATGCTCACAAGTTGGAAGAAATAGGGGATATATTAAGTGACCTAGATTATAAAATATACTCTCTAAAAGACGTAAACTTAGATGGAATTGAAATTGTTGAAGATGGAAAAACTTTTGAACATAATGCATTAATAAAGGCTAGAACAATAGCTAAGAAAACTAATATGATAGCAATATCAGATGATTCAGGTTTAGAAGTTGATGCTATAGGAAAAAAACCAGGAATATACTCTGCTAGATTTGCAGGAGAGAATGCTACTGATGAAGAAAATAGACAAAAGCTAATTAAGTCTTTAAAAAATATACCAATGAGCCAAAGAAGTGCAAGATTTGTATCTGCTATAGCGGTTGTTTTCCCTGATGGAAAAGAATTTGTAGTAAGAGGGACTTGCGAAGGAAATATAGGATTTGAAGAAAAAGGCAAAAATGGATTTGGGTATGATTCATTATTTATAGTTGATGGATATAATAAGACATTTGCAGAGATACCTTCTTCTGTTAAAAATGCTATAAGCCATAGAGCTAATGCTTTAAAACTAATGAAGATAGAGTTTAAAAAAAGGGTAGGTAAGTAATGAAAATAGGTATACTAAGTGATACACATATGATTAAGGAGTGTATTGACAAAACGATACCCTACTTAAAAGATTGTGATTTAATAATACATGCAGGAGATAACTTCTCCGACTCTAAGTATATACATAATATGACTAAAGTCGGAATTATGGCAGTAAAGGGTAATTGTGATTTTGATAATGTAGAAGATGAACTTATATTTGATATAGAAGATAAAGTAATATTTTTATGTCATGGTGATAAATATAATGTAAAGTATGGCCTTGATGAAATAGAAGCTAAGGCTAAAAGTATAGATGCTGACATTGTTATATTTGGTCATACACATACTCCACTAAACTTTAAGAAAGATAATATTATATATCTAAATCCTGGAAGTGTATCTTTACCAAGGGGAGTAGATTATAAAAGTTTTTCTATAATGAACCTTGAAAATGACAATATAAAAATAGAGCAAATAAGATTATAGAAACTATTGAATTGTCTATGTTTATGAAATTAACCCAACACTTGTAAATAAAAAAACTTATGTGCTATAATTAAAGAGTTAAGCTATATAAATCATTACATAACAATATAGGAGGAATAAACTAATGAAAGCAGAATTAGTAAAAAAGGAAGGTAACAAGGTTACTTTAAAAATAACTGTAGATAATAATAAATTTGAAGAAGCAGTAAATAAAGCATATAACAAAACTAAAGGTAAATATAATATACCAGGATTCAGAAAAGGTAAAGCTCCAAAAGTAGTTATAGAAACTCAATATGGAAAGGGAGTATTCTACAACGATGCTATAGATATGTTATTCCCAGAAGTATATCCAGAGGCTATAAAAGAATTAAACATAGATCCAATAGATAGACCAGACTTAGACATAGAAGAAATAAGCAAAGATAACGGATTAGTTATGGTTGTAAATGTTGAAGTTAAGCCAGAATTCGAATTAGGAGCTTACAAAGGTATAGAAATATCTAAAGTAGACAATACTGTAAGTGAAGAAGATGTAGAAGCAAGATTAAACGAAATGGTAAACAGAAATGCTAGATTAACATCTGTTGAAGATAAAGCTTTAGAAAATGGAGATACAGCTGTTATAGACTTCGAAGGATTTAAAAATGGAGTAGCTTTCGAAGGTGGAAAAGGTGAAAACTACAACTTAGTTATAGGTTCAAATACTTTCATACCAGGATTTGAAGATCAATTAGTTGGTAAAAAAGCTGGAGAAGAAGTAGAAGTTAACGTTACTTTCCCAGAAGCTTACCATGCAGAAAACTTAGCTGGAAAGCCAGTAGTATTCAATGTTAAAGTAAATGATGTAAAGGTTAAAGAAGTTCCAGCTTTAGATGATGAATTCGCTAAAGATACTACTGAATTCGAAACTTTAGCAGAGTTAAGAGCTGACGTAAAAGCTAAGTTAGAAGAACAAGCTAAAAATGCAGCAGATGCTGAAATGAGAAATGCTTTAGTTGAAAAAGTTTCTGCAAATACAGAAGTAGAAGTACCAGAAGCTATGGTTCAACATCAAATAGACAATATGTTAATGGAACTTAACTACCAATTACAATACCAAGGATTAAACTTAGAACAGTTATTACAAATGACTGGAAGAGGTTTAGATGAGTTAAGAGAAGAAAGAAGAGCTGATGCAGAAAGATTAGTTAAATCTTCTTTAGTATTAGAAGCTATAGCTGAAAAAGAAAATGTAGAAGCAAATGATGCAGATGTAGATGATGAATTAGAAAAAATGGCTGCTATGTACAACATGGAAGTTGAAAAAATAAAATCTTCATTAAGAGAAACTGATATAGAAGATATAAAAGGTCAAATAAAAATAAGAAAAACACTAGACTTATTAGTTGAAAATGCAACAATAGCTTAATCTTACAGTAGCCTTTTAGGCTACTGTAAATTATATATAGAATAAATAAGAGATTTAGGGGGTATAGCAGATGGCATTAGTACCTGTAGTTGTTGAGCAAACAGGAAGAGGAGAAAGATCTTACGATATATATTCAAAACTTTTAAAGGATAGAATTATATTTTTAGGTGATGAAGTAAATGATGCTACAGCTGGACTTATAGTAGCACAGTTATTATTTTTAGAATCAGAAGACCCAGATAAAGATATACATTTATATATAAACTCACCAGGAGGAAGTATAACAGCAGGTATGGCTATTTATGATACTATGCAATACATTAAACCTGATGTAAGTACTATATGTATAGGAATGGCAGCATCTATGGGAGCATTCTTATTAGCAGCAGGAGCAAAAGGTAAAAGACTTGCTTTACCAAACAGCGAAATAATGATACACCAACCTTTAGGTGGAACAAGAGGTCAGGCGACTGATATAGAAATACATGCTAAAAGAATCTTAAAGATGAAAGATACTTTAAATCAAATACTATCAGAAAGAACAGGTCAACCATTAGAAAAAATTCAAATGGATACTGAGCGTGATAACTTCATGTCATCAATTGAAGCTAAAGAATATGGTTTAATAGATGAAGTAATTACAAATAGACCGTAGATAGAAAGAGGTGCTTAATATGTCAAAAAATGAAGACAAAAGACAGTTAAAATGTTCATTCTGCGGCAAGAACCAAGAACAAGTCAAAAGGTTAATTGCGGGTCCAAATGTTTATATATGCGATGAGTGTGTTGAACTTTGCGATGAGATAATACAAGAAGAAATAGAGGAAGTAGTTGAAGAGGATACTGCATCTTTACCTAAGCCAAAGGAAATGATGGAGATATTAAATGATTATGTTATAGGGCAAGATAAAGCTAAAAAAGCATTGTCAGTAGCTGTGTATAATCATTATAAGAGAATCTACAACAAAAAAGCTAGCACTAAGGATATAGAGATACAAAAGAGTAATATATTATTATTAGGTCCAACTGGTTCAGGTAAAACTTTATTAGCTCAAACTCTAGCAAAAACATTAAATGTACCTTTTGCTATGGCAGACGCTACATCATTAACAGAAGCTGGATACGTGGGAGAAGATGTTGAAAATATTCTTTTAAAACTTATTCAAGCTGCTGATTTTGATATAGAAAAAGCTGAAAGAGGAATAATATATATAGATGAGATAGATAAAATTGCTAGAAAATCAGAAAATCCATCAATAACAAGAGATGTTAGTGGAGAAGGTGTTCAGCAAGCTCTACTAAAGATATTAGAAGGAACTGTTGCTAATGTTCCACCTCAAGGTGGAAGAAAACATCCACATCAAGAATTCTTAAAAATAGATACTACTAATGTATTATTTATATTAGGTGGAGCTTTTGATGGAATAGAAAAAATAATCCAAAAACGTGGTGGTGAGAAAACACTTGGTTTTGGAGCTAAAATAGAGAGCAAAAAAGACATAGATTTAGGAAAAATATATGCACAAGTTCTTCCTGAAGATTTATTAAAGTTTGGTATAATACCAGAATTTATAGGAAGGATACCAGTTGTAGCAACATTAGACTTACTAGACGAAGAAGCATTAATGCAAATTCTTAAGGAGCCTAAAAATGCTTTAGTAAAACAATATCAAAAGTTATTAGAACTTGATGATGTTGAATTAGAATTTAGAGATGATGCTCTTAGAGCAATTGCTAAAAAGGCTATAGAAAGAAATACTGGTGCAAGAGGTCTTAGAAGTATAGTTGAAAATACTATGATGGAGTGTATGTATGAAGTACCTTCTAGAGATGATGTTAAAAAAGTTATAGTAACAAAAGAAGCAGTAGAAGGAACAGAACAACCTATTTTAGTATCTAAGGATGAAGAAGAATCTGCATAATAATTATTTAAAAACAGCCTAAAAATTAGGCTGTTTTTTATTATAATATAATTTAAAATAAATGACAAAATAGATATATATATACTATAAATAAGTCCCTTAAGTGCTTATTAATTTGTGTAAATTAAAATATAGTGTATAATAAATATTAAAGAGTTTATACATTATGAAATAAGGGCAAAATATATTATAGATTATTATTAATGTTGAAAATTAAGGATTGTAAATATATAATATATAAAGCAATAAAATCTAGCACTTTAATAAGGAGTGATATTGGTGGAACAGAATTATACTAAGATTGAACATGAATTACCGTTAATTCCACTTAGAGGATTAGCGATATTTCCATATATGATATTAAACTTTGATGTAGGTAGAGAAATTTCGTTAAAAGCTTTAGATGCTGGAGCTTTAAATGATGATTTAGTATTTTTAACTTCTCAAAAAGAAGCTGAGACAGATGAACCTACTACGGATGATTTCTATCATGTAGGAACAATATGTAAAATAAAACAAATGATTAAATTACCAGGAAATACAGTGCGTGTATTAGTAGAAGGTATTTCAAGAGGTAAAATAAAAGAAGTAGGAATGGATGAAGAAGAAGGCTACTTTAAAGCAATTATAGAAGAAGTTGCATATGATGCGGAAAATGCAGATGAAGATGCTGAGGTTGAAGCGTTTGTAAGAAATGTTTTTGATGCTTTTGAAGAGTACATAAATATAGGAAATAGAGTTTCTCCAGAAATATTAATATCTTTAGCAGATATAGATAATGTAGATCGTTTTATAGATACTATAGCTGCAAATATATACTTAAAACCAGATCAAAAGCAATCAATACTAGAAGAGTTTGATGTTAAGAAAAGATTAGAGTTAATATATACTATATTATTAGAAGAAATAGAAATATTAAAAATAGAAAAGAAAATAACTCTAAGAGTTAAAAAGCAAATGAATAAAGTTCAAAAGGAATATTATTTAAGAGAACAACTAAAGGCTATACAAAAAGAGTTAGGAGATGACGAAGATATAAACTCTGAGGCTGATGAATATAGAGAAAAGCTTAATAAAATAAAAGCTCCTAAGGAAACAAAAGAAAAAATAGCAAAAGAAATAAATAAATTCTCTAAAATATCTCCTATGTCGCCAGATGTTTCTGTTAGTAGAACATATTTAGACACAGTATTCTCATTACCTTGGAATAAAGAAACTAGAGATAAGATTGATTTAGAAAAAGCTAAAGAAATACTAGATGATGAACATTATGGTTTAGAAAAAGTTAAAGAAAGAATATTAGAATATTTAGCTATAAGAAAATTATCTAAATCATTAAAAAGTCCTATTATATGTTTAGTTGGACCTCCAGGTGTTGGTAAAACATCGATAGCTAAATCAATAGCAGATTCTTTAGGAAGAAAATTTGTAAGAATCTCTTTAGGTGGAGTTAGAGATGAAGCTGAAATAAGAGGACATAGAAGAACTTATGTTGGAGCAATACCAGGTAGAATAATAAATGGATTAAAAGAAGCTCAAACTAAAAATCCAGTATTTTTATTAGATGAAATAGATAAAATGTCTTCCGATTATAAAGGGGATCCAGCTTCTGCAATGCTAGAAGTATTAGATCCAGGGCAAAATAAGGACTTTGTAGATCATTATGTAGAAGTGCCTTTCGATTTATCTAAAATATTATTTGTTACTACTGCAAATAGTTTAAGTACTATACCGAGACCACTGTTAGATAGAATGGAAATAATAGAGGTATCTGGATATATAGAAGAGGAAAAACTAAATATAGTTAAAAAGTATTTACTTCCAAAGCAATTAAAAGAACATGCTTTAGAAGCAGATTTTATAAAAATGGATGATGAAGTTATAAGAGATATAATAGACTCATATACAAGAGAAGCTGGTGTAAGAAATTTAGAAAGAACTATAGGTAAAATATGCAGAAAAGTAGCTAAAAAATATGTAGAAAATCCTTCTTTAGAGGGTGTAGTTATTACTAAAGCGGACTTAGATGAATATTTAGGTAAAAATAGATATAGACATCAATTAGCCGGTACTAAACCAGAAGTTGGTATTGTAACAGGTCTTGCATGGACGGCTGTTGGTGGAGAAACTTTAACTGCAGAGGTTAATGTTTTAAAAGGAAAAGGACAAGTTGTTCTAACAGGTAAGTTAGGAACTGTTATGAAGGAATCTGCTCAAACTGGTATATCATACATAAGATCTATAGCAGATCGATTTGATATAGACCCTGATTTCTATACTAAAAATGATATACATATACATCTTCCAGAAGGTGCAGTACCAAAAGATGGACCATCAGCAGGTATAACTATGGCCTTAGCAGTGCTTTCAGCATTAACTAACATACCAGTAAGAAATAATGTTGCAATGACTGGAGAAATAACTTTAAGAGGAAGAGTATTAGCAGTTGGTGGTATAAAAGAAAAATTATTAGCTGCTCATAGAGCAGGAATAACAAAAGTATTACTTCCTAAAGAATGCGAAGCAGATTTAGAAGAAATACCTCAAAATGTAAAAGAACAAATGGAATTTGTGCTTGTTGAACATATGGATGAAGTGTTAGAACATGCATTATTAAGGAATGGTGAACAATAATGAAAATAAGAAGCTCGGAAATAACAATGAGTGCAATAAATAGATCTCAATATCCAGCTGATGGAATACCTGAAATAGCGTTAGTTGGAAGATCTAATGTAGGAAAATCATCTACAGTAAATACACTACTAAATAGAAGAAACTTTGCAAGAACAAGTCAAACTCCAGGTAAGACTAGAACTATAAACTTCTATCTTATAAATAAAGAATTTTTCTTTGTAGACCTTCCTGGTTATGGATATGCAAAAATAGCCAAGTCTGAAAAAGATAAATGGGGAGTTATAATGGAAAGATATTTACAAGATAGACCAGAATTATGTGCAATATTCTTACTTGTAGATATAAGACACGAGCCAACTAATGATGATGTTATGATGTATGAATGGATTAAACACTTTGGATATAACTGTGTTGTAATAGCGACTAAAGCAGATAAAATATCTAGAGGGCAGTATCAAAAGCACTTTAACATCATAAGAAAAAAATTACAATTAGAAAAAGATGAAAAAATAATACCTATATCTTCTTTAAAGAAAACTGGAGTGGAAGAAGTATGGGATGAAATAATAAGACAATATAGAGAACATGGTTATGAAATAACTGTAGATTAATAAAAAGAGTAGCAAATTGCTACTCTTTTTATTAATCTATATTATTTAATTATAAAATAGATATAAATTTTTTCATAAACTAGTCGTAAATAAAAATATAGAATAAGTAGTGATAAATTATAGCTAAGCTAAATTATTATAAATTTAAAAAGTCTATTAGGTATATTGAAAAATTATTGATATAATAGTAAAATATGAAAAAATGAGTTAATTAAAGAAATTTATATAAATATATAGGAGGTGTATTTAATGAATGAAAATTCAAATCAACAACTAAGAAAAACTATAGGTTTTAATGCAGCACTTTCTACAGTAGTTGGTATATTAATAGGCTCAGGTGTGTTTTTCAAACCACAAGCTATATATAGTGCAACTAATGGAGGGCCAGGTTTAGGACTTTTAGCATGGTTAATAGGTGGACTTATAACTATTGCAGCAGGACTTACTGCAGCAGAAGTATCAGCAAGTATAATAAAACCAGGTGGTTTAATGGTATATTTAGAAGAAATATATGGAGAACGAATAGGATTTTTAACAGGTTGGATGCAACTAATATTATTCGTACCAGCAATAGTTGCAGCACTAGGAATTATATTTGCCCAAGAATGTGTTAGCTTATTAGGTTTAAATAATGAATTAAATGTTATAGCTATTGCTATAGGAGTAATAGTTTTTATTGTTTCATTAAATTCATTAGGAGCAAAATTTGGTGGGGCAATTCAAACTGCGTCTACTATATGTAAATTATTACCTTTAGCGGTTATAATTATATTTGGATTAATAAAAGGTGACTCAGCAGCACCTATGATGACTCCTTTAGTAGGAGAAGGAGCTAATATTATATCAGTATTATCTCAGATTCTTATAGCAACTTTATTTGCATATGATGGATGGATATATGTTGGAGCATTAGCTGGAGAAATGAAAAATCCATCTAAGCATTTACCAATGGCTATTGTAGGTGGTATATCTTTAGTTATGGCAGTTTACCTTATAATAAACGTAGCGTACTTAAGAGTAGTACCAGCATCTGAGATGGCATTAGTAAGTGCACCAGCAACATTAGTTGCAAGTAAATTATTTGGTCCAGTAGGAGCAAAATTAATAAGTATCGGAATATTAATTTCTGTATTTGGAACATTAAATGGATTTATATTAACAGGAGGAAGAATTCCATATACAATGGCAAGTGAAAATAGAATACCTTTCTCTAATATATTTAGTAAATTAAATAATAATGGAGTACCATTAAATGGAACTTGGTTAATAGTAGGTTTATCAATTTTATACTCATTATCAGGTCAGTTTAATTTATTAACTGATTTAGCTATATTTGTTATATGGATATTCTATACGATGTTATTTGTCGGTGTTATGAAACTTAGAAAAACTAAACCACAAATGGAAAGACCTTATAAGGTTCCATTATATCCTATAATTCCTATAATTGCTATTGTAGGTGGTGTATTTGTAGTTGTAAGTACATTAATAACACAACCTAAGAATTCTATAGTAGGTTTAATAATAACGTTAATAGGATTACCTGTTTATGAATATATGAAGAAAAAGAACTCAAATCAAAATAATAATAAAGTATCAGCATAATAATAAGAGTACCGTATAATATTTTTATATTAGAGGTACTCTTTTAAAGTTAGTCTTTAAATATTGACATTATTATTTCATCGTAATATTTTCCATCTTTAAAAATTTCATTTTTTAATACACCTTCAACTGTAAATCCACATTTCTTATAAGATTTTATAGCTCTTTCATTAAATGAAAAAGTACTTAGTCTTATTTTATTTATATTCATATTATTAAATATAAAAGTTACTAAAGTTTTCATAGCATCAGTACCATATCCTTTACCCCAATAGTCTTTATCTCCAATCATTATTCCTACTAAAGCAACTCTAGATAACCAATTTACATTTTGTATCCCGCATCCACCAATATACTTACCTGTCTCTATATCTTCTATAGCAAAATTATATTGACCATTATCATTTGATTTCTGAGATTTTATCCAAGATTCTTCCTCCCAATTTGTCATAGGAAATGGGATATTTGTAACCAATAATTTTTTTAATTCTCTATCATTAACAAACTTAGTTGCTAGAGGAATATCTTCTTCTTTATAAGCCCTTAAACGAACTTTTTCTCCACAATACATATAATTCACCCCATATTCAAAATTTATATAATTGTATATGAGAGAAAAATAATAGTAAATAATATTAGAAAAATTTTATAAGTTATTTTTTTATTATAGATAAACAATTTAAAATGATTAATAAATATATAATAGGAGTAACAAATTGAGATTATAATTAATATTTTAGAATAGATATAAAATCTAGGAGGTTTATATATGGAAGGTAAAATAAGAAAGATATTTCCAGGTGCAAATACAGCTAACGGATCATTTAATTTCTTTGACAATATAATTCAAGGTGATATAAATAGAATATTTTGCTTTAAAGGGGGACCAGGGGTAGGGAAATCATCATTAATGAAAAAGATTGCTCAAGAATTTATTGATAGGGGATATGATGTTGAATTACACCATTGTCCATCTGATCCAAGTTCGTTAGATGCTTTACTAATAAAAAAATTAGGAGTAGTTTTGTTAGATGGGACTTCACCTCATATTGTAGACCCTAAAAATCCAGGTGCTGTTGATGAAATAGTTAACTTGGGTGAATTTTGGAATGTAGAGAATTTAGAAAAAAATAAAGATGAAATAATAAAAGTAGGAAAGGATATTAGTGCATCCTTTAGAAGAGCATATAAATTTTTAAAAGCTGCGGAACCAATATATTTTGATATAGAAGAAAAATATAGTAATTCTATGAATTTTGGAAAGGTTAATTTATTAGTAGATGAATTTATAGAAAAGTTATTTAAAAAAACATCTAATTCTGGGCAATATAAAAAGGAAAGACATTTATTTGGAACAGCTATAACACCAATTGGTCATATAGACTATACTGATAGTATACTGAGTCAAGTTAAAAAGGTATATTATTTAGATGGGGAAATAGGAACTGGGAAAACTACATTCCTAACAAAGGTATATGAGAAAGCAGTCCAAAAAGGTATGAGTGTAGAAGTATACCACTATCCATTAATTAAAGAAAAAATAGAAACTATAATAATAAAAGATTTAGACATAGCTATAACAGTAAGTCGCATATTTGAAGATAGGGAAAAGATAGATCTTAATCAATTTATAGATAAAGATAAGTTATCTAAATATCAAGAAGAAATAGATTTTGATAAAAAGATTTTTAATGAACTAATAAATTATGCAATATCAAACTTAAAAAGGGCTAAAGCTAAACATGATATAATAGAAGCATGTTATGTACCAAATATGAATTTTGCTGAAATAGAAAAATTAAGAGAAGATCTAGTAAAAAGAATATTAAAATATGAAAATAATTAATAATAAGAATGTAAATTAAAAATATAATACTATTTATAAAAGGCTATGTTAAATAAATTAGTTGCATAGCCTTTTATAAATATAGTTACAATTAAGTAGAATTCAACAGATGAATTTATTTTAATTCTAGGCAATATTTAATACTTAAAAAATAGAATAATAAAAATAAAATGTAAGAGGTAAGTAGTATGAAAAGGAATTATATGTCTATAATATTTATTGTATTTATAATAGGATTATTAAGTGGAATCTTAATTAAAGATTATTATAAACAAGAGTATTTATATATAAATAAGGACAAGCTTATTAAGAAAGAGATAAAAAGTACTCAAAAAAACATCAAGGTTATGAGTAAAGAAAAGAAAAAAATGGAGAAAGAAATAGAAAATTTAAAATCAAAAAATCAAGATTCTAAAGTGGCGAATCAAATAAATACTCTAAAAGAAGTTTTAGGATATGTTGATGTAAAAGGAAGTGGTTTACTAATAAAGATAGATGCAATTAATGATGAAATAGGAAATATAGCAAACTTTGTAGATTACAATAAAATTTTATTAAACATAGTCAATGAAATAAAAGTAAATGGAGGAGAGTACATATCTATAAATAATCAGAGATTGAATCAATATTCAGAAATTTCTTTAGCGGGAAGTCATATAAATATAAATTCTACACCAATAGCACAACCATATAATATTAATGTAATAGGAGATATTGATGAATTAACTGATTATATTAATAAAAAAAATACATATCTAGATAGCATAGGAAAGAATTATCAATTAAAAGTTGAAACTAAAATTGAAAAAAATATAACTATAGAAAAAATGAGTATAATAAATAAATTAGAATATATAGAGGGTGAATAATATTATATTAGAAAAACATACATTACCTGTTTTAAAAAGTGAAAAGTTATTAAAGCGGAACAAATTATTAACTATTCAAAATATTAATAAAGATTTTGAATTAGAAAATAGCAAAGAATATAAAAGTATTACTTCAAACTTACATGAAGATTATGCAAGAATTCAATTTAAAGAAATTTTAACAGAAGCTATTCATAAAGGTGCAAGTGATATACACATAGAACCATTTGAGGACGAGATAGTAATAAGAATTCGAGTTGATGGTCAATTAAGTAAAATATTGACTATAGCTACAGAATCATATTCATTTTTATTAACTGTTATAAAATTGGACTCGGGTATGAATATTGCAGAGAAAAGATTACCCCAAGATGGTAGAATGGAGAAAAAAATAGATGATATTATAGTAGATATTAGATCATCAACTATACCAACAATATATGGAGAAAAGATGGTTCTTAGAATATTAAATAGACAATCCCTTATAAAAGAGAAGTCTGAATTAGGATTTTCAAAACCAGCAATAGAAAAAATAGAAAATATAATAAATAAGAAATCAGGAATATTATTAGTAACTGGATCAACAGGAAGTGGAAAGACGACAACGGTTTATTCAATACTAAATGATCTATTAAATAGCAAGAAAAATATAATGACAATAGAAGATCCAGTAGAGTATAAAATAAAGGGTATAAATCAAATACAAGTGAATGATAAAATAGGTTTAACATTTGATGTAGGTCTTAGATCCATACTTAGACAAGATCCTGATATTATAATGATTGGAGAAATAAGAGATGTAGAAACAGCTAAAATAGCAATAAGAGCTGCTTCAACGGGACATTTAGTAATAAGTACGATGCATACTAATAATGCTATATCATCAATTAATAGGCTTATGGAAATGAAATTACCACCATACTTAATAAGCTCAACTCTAATAGGAGTAATATCACAAAAATTAGTAAGAAAGATATGTAACAATTGTAATCACGGTATTGTTATAAAAAATGACGTAGATGAAGAAATAAATATAAATACGGAACTAGGATGTGATAAATGTGAAGATACCGGATATTATGGAAGGACTGCTATATATGAAATTTTAGAAATAAATGAAAATTTAAAACACTATATAAATAATTGGACTAATAGTTGTAATATAGCAAGTATTGCAATTGGAAATGAAATGATAACCTTTGAAGATAGTGCTAGATATTTAATAGAAAATCATATAACTACACAAGAAGAGTGTGGCCTATTAGAGGGTATATGATATGCAAAAAACTAATTATATAAATAGAGATAATATCAAAAGTAAATCTAATTTAAAAAAATCTAATCAAAAAATAAAATCTAAAGAGCTAAAGGTACTATGTAAACAAATGAGCATATTACTCAAATCAGGATGTGAAATCACAAGAATACTAAATATACTTTATGAACAATCAAATAAAAAATTGAAAAGGGCGATAGAAGAAGTTTCTATAAATATTCAAAATGGTAATAATATAACTGAATCATTTGAAAAAACAAATTTATTTTCAAGTTTTTTTGTAAATATGTTACAAGCAGGAGAGTTAAGTGGAAATCTAGATAAGATTATGAATGATTTAGCCAAATACTACGATAGTGAAGAAAGGCTTAAATCTAAGATTATTAGTATATCTATATATCCAATAATTCTAATAATAATGTCTATGGTATCAGGATTTTTTATATTAGTATTTATAATTCCTAATTTTGAAATGATATTTGAAGCTAATGGTATAAATCCACCATTATTAACTAAGATACTTATAGGTACATCAGTTTTTGTTAGAGAAAAGTATCTATATATATTTTTTATATCTTTGATTTCAATTCTACTAGTTTGTTATCTAATCAAATACAGTCCAAAAGTAAAATATATTAAGGATAAATTAAAGTTAAAAATTCCATTTATAAATCAAATGATGATATTAGTAATTACAACTAGATTTTGTAGAACATTAAACATATTAGTTGAAAGTGGTGTTCAAATTGTAGATGCCATAGATATATCATCAAGAGCTTTAGACAACATTATAGTATATGAAAAACTTTCAATATCAAGAGAGCATATAAGAAGAGGAAATGAGATAAGTTACTCCATAAGTAAATCAGAAGTTTTTTCAAATTCATTTATATCAATGTTACGAATAGGAGAAGAAAGTGGTAGCTTAGATGAGACTTTAAGTGTAACTAATGATTTTTATAGTGAAGAATTAAATATAAAAATTGAAAAAGCTATGAAATCAGTAGAGCCTATAATAACGTTAGTAATAGGATTAATTATAGGATTGTTTATAATTGCTATGGTTATACCGATGTTTGATGCAATAAATTCAATCCAATAATATAAAAATTAAATATTTTAAGGAGAAGTTATATGAAATTTAAAAGTTTACAAAAGAAAAAAAGAGCAGGATTTACGTTAGTAGAGATGGTTATAGTAGTCACTATACTAGGAATTTTATCGGGAATAGGATTTATGAAATTTGGAAATGTACAAGAAACATCAAGAAAAAATGCTGATTATGCAGCTGCAGCTAATCTAGCAACAGCAGCTAATTTATATTTATTAGAAAATCCAAATATAGATGTAAATAATAAAACTATTAGTATAGATGAACTAAAAAAAGAAGGATATATAAATTCTATACCAAAATCTCAAAGTCAAAATAAAGAGTTTGTTATTAAAATTGTTGAGGTAGAAGAAGATGGAAAGAAAAATGAAGAGTTAAGAGTATTATGTGACTTAGGGAACGAAGGTGAGGTTATATTTTATCCTAAACTAAAAAATGAAGAGATATCAAATGACAAAAATGAAGATAGTAGTTTAGAATAATAAATTAGAAATATATCAATAATTAGTGTCAATTAATAAAAAATAATCCGCTAAATATAGTAATTATAAAAAACTATGACAAATTTAATCACAATTTATATTAATTTACTGAAAAAAACAAAGAGGATTATAATATCTTAGCATAGAAAGTTTATAATTGAAGTAGAACGAAACATTATGCCAAAACTTAACACTATACATAAAAATAAGAAAATAATATGATAAATATAGAATCATTTAATAAAAAATGGTATAATAATAAATTGTACTTTTAAATTAAAAACAAAGGAGTGAAACTCACATTGCTAGGGAGAAACGAGTTATGCCCCTGTGGAAGTGGCAAAAAATATAAAAGATGTTGTTTAAATAAAGATGTTGTAGTAGACAGAGCGGGTAGAAAAGTTGGTACAGCTCAAAAACAATATTCAGAATTATATACTAGAATATATGAGTATTCAAGACAAGATAAGTTTAAAGAAGAATATGAAAAAGCTAAAGAAATGTTTTATATAGTGGATGATGAAGCATTAAACTCAAAGTTTGATAGATTCTTCAATACTTACTTTATACAAGATCATATAATGGAAAGTAAAAAAGTTATGACAGTTGCTTTCTATGAAGATAATAGAGATAAAGTTAATACAAATGAAGTTAAAATATTAAGAAACTTATTTGAATCATATGTAAGTGTTTATGAAGTTAAGGAAGTACTAGACGGAAAAATATTATTAAAAGATTGTTTAACTGAAAGAGAAGTTTATACAGAAGATGTAAAACTATTAGCAGATTTCAAAGTAGGAAGCTCTATGATAGCTAGAATAGTAGATGTTGAAGACACTAGCATATTAATAGACATAACTATAAGTATATCAGATGCAGTTAAAGAGGTTATAGTTAATGATATAAAAACTTTATTTGGTCAATATGAAGATTTATATAAAGATATGAAGACTTTCTTAATACATCATACTCATATACTATATAAATACATGCAACAATTATTAGAGCCAAGTATAGCTGATTATTTAAAGAAGCAAAAAGAAGAGAAAATGGATAAATTAGCTGAAGTGGCTGTTACTGAAGATGATTGTAAAGTGTGTACAGTACTTAAACAAAATGTTGAAGCTGAATATTTAAATTCTTGTATAGATTTCTGGAATGAGTTCAAGGAAGCTAATGGAGAAGTAAAAGGTTCTGAAAATGGATGGGCTGCAGCTGTAGAATATCATATAAAAAAGGTTGCGGGACAAGTTATAACACAAGCTCAAATATCTAAAAAATATGAAATAAGCCCAAGTACTTTAGGAAAGAGATATAAAGACTTAAAAATATCTTAATATTTAATATGGAATTTAGGAGTTGTATTTTAATATGATTCCTAAATTTTTTTATTTAATCTATTTTTAAATTTTAATAAATTATAGTTTAGAAATAGATTAACCTTAAAGATATTAAATAAAGTAACGTTATTTTGTAATTAAATTTTATAAAATCGTAAAAAAAGGTTTTAATATATGCGAATAATGTATAAAATAGTAGATATATAAAAAGAATAGAAAGAGGTATAGTTATGAGTCTTAGTTTAGGAAATGCAATAGCGGTATCAACAAACTTTATAAAATCTAATCCAGCAGTGCCTGTATACAAGGGAGAAGAAAATCCAAATAACTTATATGCTGTTATATATCATGTAGAAATAGGGTATAGTGAAGTAGCATCTCAAAAAACTAAACAATACATAATAATAGATTATAAAGAGTTCAACTTAAATATAGATGAAAAGAATGAATTAATAGATATAGCTAAACAATATTGTGAATCTAAAAACATACCAAATGATGAACAATTAGAAATAGCGCTTTTAGATAATGAAGAAGCTGAGAACTTCTTAGAAAAAGTATTCAATAACATGAAGGTTATAAGAGGTCTTATAACTAAAAAAGATTAATATACAAGTCTTATAGTCATTAAATAACAACGGTATATCAAGGTTTATGTAAACTTAAAATCTATAAGTATAATAAGAAATAGATTTAAGCAAAACATAAATTTGTGATTTATAAAGAAAATTGATTCTAGATATGGAAGTATTAGCTTTAGTCAAAGATATAAATTAAAAAATATATAGTAACTTTCTTTGACTTAAAAATATTTATAGACTAGATTTAGAATGGGTATATAAAAAGAGAATATAGAGCTAATGTTTATAGAAAGCTAGGTTTATATCCTAGCTTTTATGTTGCTAAAAAATAAAAATTATTTATATAAAGGAGAAAAAAATGTTAAGAGTATCAAACTTAAAATTAGGTATAGATGAAGATATTTCTTTATTAAAAAAGCTTATACTAAAAAAACTTAAAATAAAAGAAAATGAACTTATAAAGTACTTTATATATAAAGAATCTATAGATGCAAGAAAAAGAGGAAGAATAGACTTTGTATATACAGTTGATGTAGAAGTTAAAAATGAGAATAAAATTTTAAAAAATTCTATAAAGGATGTTGTAGAAATAAAGCAACGTAATTATATAGGTGTTGAGATGGGAAGTGAAAAGCTAAAACATAGGCCTGTAATAGTAGGAAGTGGTCCAGCTGGTTTATTTGCAGCTTTAGTACTAGCTCAAAGAGGATTTAATCCAATAATGCTTGAAAGAGGACTCGATGTAGATAATAGAACAAATGACATAAATGATTTTTGGAATAATAGAAAGTTTAAAAATAATTCAAATGTACAATTTGGAGAAGGTGGAGCTGGAACTTTCTCTGATGGAAAGCTTACAACTAGAATAAAAGATATTAGATGTAGAAAGGTATTAGATGAGTTAGTTAATTTTGGTTCGCCAGAAGAAATATTATACTCTCATAAACCTCATGTTGGAACAGACATATTAAAAAATGTAGTTAAAAATATAAGAAATGAAATAATTAGACTAGGTGGAGAAGTTAGATTCGATACATTAGTTACAGATATAATAACTGAAAATGGAAGTATAAAGGGAGTAGTTGTAAATAACAATGAGACTATAGAGTCAGAAGTTGTTATACTAGCTATAGGTCATAGTGCTAGAGATACTTATAAAATGCTTTACAATAGAGGAGTTACAATAATTCAAAAACCATTTGCAATAGGTGCTAGAATAGAACATCCTCAAGAGTTAATAAATAAATCTCAATACAAAGAATTTTATAATCATCCAAGACTTGGAGCTGCAGATTATAGATTAATAGAGCACACATCAAATCTTAGAACAGCGTATACTTTCTGTATGTGCCCAGGAGGAAGTGTTATAGCATCTGCATCAAATGAATTTGAGGTCGTAACAAATGGGATGAGTGAGCATGCTAGGGATAAGGTAAATGCAAATAGTGCATTCCTAGTAAATGTTATACCTTCTGACTTTGGAAGTGAAGATCCTCTTGCAGGAGTTTATTTCCAAGAAAAATATGAAAGACTTGCTTATGAATTAGGTGGTAAAAATTACAATGCTCCAGTTCAATTAGTAGGAGATTTCCTAAACGACAAAGTATCTATATCTTTAGGAAATGTAGAACCATCATATAAACCAGGATATACATTTGTTGATTTAAGAGAATGCTTACCTGAATTTGTTACTTCAACTATGAAGGAAGCTTTACAAAAACTAGACAATAAATTAAATGGCTTTGCAATGCATGATGCAGTATTAACAGGAGTTGAAACAAGATCATCAGCGCCGATAAGAATAGTTAGAGATGAAGAGACTTTACAGTCTATAAATACTAAAAATTTATATCCTTGTGGAGAAGGTGCTGGATATGCAGGTGGAATTGTTACAGCAGCAGTAGATGGAATAAAGTGTGCGGAGAAGATTATAGAGAAATATTCTAGCTTATAAATATAGATTTTACTTGTGTTTTACATGATTTTAATATATTTATAATATTTAACATAATCTTAACACAAAATTTGTAAAAATTTTGTTAAAATACAATAGGAATAAATATTAATAAGTTAATCATCACATATCAAGGAGGAATAAGGAAGTTGGATATAGCAATAGGAATTATGGGAGGTCTTGGTCTATTCTTATATGGTATGAACCTTATGGGAGATGGACTTCAAAAGTCAGCAGGGTCAAAGCTTAAAAGAATAATAGAACTACTTACTAGTAACGTAATAATGGGTGTTTTAGTTGGTATGGTAGTTACTATGGTAATACAAAGTAGTAGTGCTACTACAGTAATGGTAGTTGGATTTGTTAACGCAGGAATAATGAGTTTAACTCAAGCAATAGGTGTTATAATGGGTGCTAATATAGGTACAACTATAACAGCTCAGTTAGTATCACTAGATGTTGATTTCCTTGCGCCAGTAGCGTTAGGGATAGGTATAGTTATATATATGTTCTCTAATAAACCAAAACATAAGAATATAGCAGAAATACTTATAGGATTTGGTATATTATTCACTGGTATGGATTTCATGAAAGAAGCTGTTAAGCCATTAGCAGGATATCAAGGATTTACAGATATGTTATTAAGCTTTGGGCATCATCCGATATTAGGAGTATTAATGGGATTTGCTATAACAGCTATAGTACAAAGTTCAAGTGCTTCAATGGGTATGTTAATAGCCCTTGCTTCTCAAGGATTAATACCTATAACAGCAGCTTTACCAATACTATATGGTGAGAATATAGGTACATGTGTAACTTCATTAATTTCTAGTATAGGTGCAAGTAGAAATGCAAGAAGAGCAGCTATAATGCATTTAACTTTTAATGTGTTAGGATCTATGATATTTATGTTTATATTAAGCAAACCTATAGTAGCTATAGTTACTGCTATAGATCCAACAGATGCAGCTAGACAAATAGCAAATGCACATACACTATTCAACATATTAAATGTTATAGTATTATTACCATTTAATAAATTAATAGTTAAATTAGCATTAAAGTTAGTTCCTGAAACTAAAGGTGAGCAAGACGATGATGACAAAGTTGTTAAATATATAGATGATAGAATGATAGAAACTCCATCAATAGCATTAGCTAATATAATAAAAGAAACTCTAAGAATGGGTGAAAAATCTAAAGAAAGCTTAAATGCAGCAATGGATGGAATTGTAGATAAATCTAAAGAAAAGATAGAATTATCATTTAAAAGAGAAAAACTTATAAATGAATTACAAAAATCAATATTAAACTACTTACTTAAATTATCTAAGGCTTCGTTAAACGAAGACTCAAGAGAGACAGTAGATGCTCTATTCAACACAGTTAATGATATAGAAAGAATAGGAGATCATGCTGAGAATATAGCTGAATTAGCAAAAGATATAGTAGATTTAGAAATATCTTTCTCAGATGTAGGTATAGGTGAGCTTAAAGATATGTATAATAAAGTTGTATCTACTTACACATATGCATTAGAAGCTATGAGAACATCAAATGTTGAGTTAGCTTGTAAGGTTATAAAGATGGAAGAGCAAGTAGATATGATGGAAAAATCATGCAGAGCAAACCATATGAATAGATTAAACAGTAGTTCATGTAGTATAGAAAGTGGAGTTATATATTTAGATATAATATCTAACTTAGAAAGAGTATCAGATCATGCTGTTAATATAGCACAGCAAGTTATTGCAGGAAGAATAGTAAATAAATAGTTATAGAATAAAAAAGTTGTCTTATTTTGGACAACTTTTTTATGCTTAAGGATATTATAATACTTTAAAAAATGTGGATAACTTCTGAATGTAAGTAATATGAATAAATTGTTTTTGAGCGTAAAAAAGATTTTGAGCAACGGACGAAGTCGTTGGCGACATGAGCGAAGCGAATTTTTTATTTATGTTTGATAAATATGTTATTAGTCAAATATAAATAAGGGTATTTGATTTTAAGATAATTAATTTTTTATAAAAGTAATTATTAAACAATAATATACACTTTATAAAAATAAATTAATTAAAGAAATCGATTTAATTTTAGGATTAATTATAATGGAAATTTATGTTATAATTTTCTTATACTTAAAGAAGGAGAGAGGTAGAATTATGGGAAGTGTTAAATTTGATTATAGTAAAGTAATAGGTTTTATAAAACAGCATGAAATAGATTGTATGCAATCTTATGTAGATCAAGCTCATAAAATGATTCATGAAAAAACAGGGTTAGGAAATGATTTTTTAGGATGGGTAGACCTACCAAAGAACTATAATAAAGAAGAGTTTTCTAGAATAAAGAAAGCAGCAGAAAAAGTAAAATCTGATTCAGATGTACTTTTAGTTATAGGTATAGGGGGATCTTACTTAGGTGCAAGAGCTGCTATAGAAATGGCAAGCCATTCATTTAGAAACAACTTATCAAAAGAAGATAGAAAATCTCCAGAAATATACTTTGTAGGACAGAATATAAGCTCTACATATATGATGGATTTATTAGATGTAATAAAAGACAAAGATGTATCTATAAATGTTATATCAAAATCAGGAACAACAACTGAGCCTGCAATTGCATTTAGAATATTTAAAGAATTTTTAGAAAAGAAATATGGAAAAGAAGAAGCAAGTAAAAGAATATATGCAACTACAGATTCATCAAAAGGTGCACTTAGAAAATTAGCAGATGAAGAAGGATATGAAACATTCATAATACCTGATGATGTAGGTGGACGTTTTTCTGTGTTAACACCAGTAGGATTACTACCTATAGCTTGCGCAGGTTTAGATATAGATGCGATGATGCAAGGTGCAGCTGATGCTTGTGAAGAATTTAAATCATCAGATTTAAAGACTAATGATAGTTATCAGTATGCAGTAGTTAGAAATGTATTACATAGAAAAGGAAAAGATATAGAATTATTAGTAAACTATGAACCTCAATTACATTACGTGGGAGAATGGTGGAAGCAGTTATATGGTGAAAGTGAAGGAAAAGATAATAAAGGTATATTCCCAGCAGCTGTAGACTTCTCAACAGATTTACATTCTATGGGTCAATATATACAAGAAGGTAAGAGAATATTATTTGAAACAGTTTTAAATGTAGAAAATGCTAAGAGAGAAATAACAATAGATGAAGTTGATGTGGATTTAGATGGATTAAACTATTTAGCTGGAAAAACTGTAGATTTTGTTAATAAGAAGGCATTCCAAGGAACTTTATTAGCACATACAGATGGTAATGTTCCAAACTTAATAGTTAATATTCCAAAATTAGATGAATATAACTTTGGATACTTAGTATACTTCTTTGAAAAAGCTTGTGCATTAAGTGGATATATATTAGGTGTTAATCCATTTGATCAACCAGGTGTTGAAGCATATAAGAAAAACATGTTTGCTTTATTAGGTAAACCAGGATTTGAAAAGGAAAAAGAAGAATTAGAAAAAAGACTTTAGTAGTTAAGGTTAAGTTAAGAATAACGTAATATAATGAAATCATCAATAAGATAATATATCTAGTTGGTGGTTTCATTTTTTATTTGTGTAATATTTATTATGTTATTATTAATATAAATATAAAGCTGAAAGATGAAATTTGATAAAATTAGAAAAAGAGTTTACTAATAGATTGAGAAAGTAGTACTTAATATACATATCAATATATACTAAGATTAAATATCTATTAGTTAAGGAAAAATCATTTATAATATTTATTGTTATCAAACAATAGATATTGTAAATAATAAGTAATAATATTTAAGTTAATTAAATTTATTAGGAGGGTATTTATGTCAAATAAAAGAGGAATTGGTTTAACAGTGCTTGTATGCATAATAACAAGTGTACTTACTAGTTTACTTACAATAGTAGTTATGAAAAATAATATAGGAGATACTAATCAAAATTCAGTTTCAAAGGAAATTGTAGTAAATGACAGTGGAAAAAGTCAAAATATATATCATGCGGTTAGTGATAAAGCAATGCCTTCTGTTGTAGGGATAACGACAACAACTATAAGTAATAATAATATATTTGCTATACCAACTCAATCAGAAGGTGTAGGAACAGGTGTTATAGTTGATTCAAAAGGTTATATACTTACAAATTCACATGTTGTATCAGATGGTCAAGCTGTAGATGTTAAAGTATTATTCAATGATGGTAGTACTACACAAGGTAAAGTTTTATGGAATGATGCAAAATTAGATTTAGCGATGGTTAAGGTGGATAAAACAGGCCTAACAGCTGCTGAATTAGGTGATAGTGATCAGGTAAGAGTAGGAGATATAGCAATAGCAATAGGAAATCCACTTGGTCTTGAATTCCAAAAATCTGTTACACAAGGTATAATAAGTGGATTAGATAGAACAATTCAAACAGAAAAAGAAACTATGACAGGACTTATGCAAACTGATGCAAGTATAAATCCAGGAAATAGTGGTGGACCACTATTAAATGAAAAAGGTCAAGTAATAGGTATAAACTCAGCTAAGGTATCTTCAGCTGAAGGTATAGGATTTTCTATACCTATAAATACAGCAAAACCCATAATAGAACAAGTTATAAAATCAGGAAACTTTGAAAAAGTTACTTTAGGTATAAAAGGTATAGATGTAACTACATTTGAATCATCAACAGGAACTGATTTAGCAGCAGATGAAGGTGTATATATAGTTGAAGTTGTATCAGATACACCAGCTCAAAAATCAGGTATACAAGCAGGTGATGTAATAGTTAAGGTGGGGAATGATGAAACTCCAACTATGACAGACCTTAATAAAGTTTTATATAAATATAAATCTGGTCAAAGTACTAAGGTAACTGTAAATAGAAGTGGAAAAGAAGTAACAGTAGATATTAAATTTTAATAAATAAAATAAGAGCTCATCTATAAGATTAAAATAATCAATAGATGAGCTCTTTATTTTTTATATGAAGGTTATATATTGCTTAATTTAGATAATAGTAAAAATTATTATTGTGCATCTTTAGATTTCTCTTCTACTTGAATAGAACAATTACCTTTGCTACTACAGCTAGAGCAGCTACTACAACCAGATGATTTTTTATTAAACATTCTTAAAAGTATAATTGTAGAAGCTAATAATATTATACCTGCTATAACAAATTCAGTTAAAGAAGCAGGACTATGAGAGAATATAGCTCCACCTATAATTCTGACTATAAATGCTCCTATCCAAGCAAGAACGAATTGATATATAAGTGATGTAAACATCATTTTATTTCCGTATTCTTTTCTCATAGTAGCAAGTGCTGCTATACATGGAGTATATAATGCACTAAATACTAAGAAACCATACGCTGTAACTCCAGTAAATACTGTTGGTAAAACTTTATCTAAATTACCGTAAAGTACTTCCATAGTAGATATAACTATTTCTTTGGCACCAAGACCAGTTAATATAGAAACTGAAGCTCTCCAGTCACCGAATCCTAAAGGTGCAAATAAAGGTGCTATAAGCTTACCTAAGTATGCTAAGAAACTATCATTCATATTTTCTGTAAAACCGTTAAAGTTAAATGATGATAATAACCATATAGCAACTGACATTGCAAACATTACAGTTACAACTCTTATTAAAAATCCTTTAGACTTATTCCAAGTATTTTTTAGTAATGCACTTAATGTAGGTAATTTATATTCAGGCAATTCTAGTATAAATGGTTCTATATCATTTTTAAATGATGTTCTATTTAAAACTAGAGCAACTAATATAGCTACTACAATTCCAAGTAAATATAAAGATGTAGTAACAAGTGCAGCATTTTTTGGGAAAAATATAGCAACAAAAACTGCATATATAGGTAACTTAGCACCACAAGTCATAAGTGGTGAAATAAGTGCGGTTATTTTTCTATCTTTTTCACTTTCTAAAGTTCTAGTAGCCATTATAGCTGGAGACGAACAACCAAGCCCCATAACCATAGGTATGAATGCTTTACCAGATAGACCTACTTTTCTCATTATATTATCCATTAAGAAAGCAGCTCTAGACATATAACCGCTATCTTCAAATAATGATATACCAAAAAATAATGTGAATATTAATGGGAAAAATGGTAAAGTACCGCAAACACCACCTAATATACCATCAACAATAAGTGATCTAAACCAAGGACTAGAATTTACTAGCATATCATTAATTGGAGATGATATATATGTCTCTATTAAAGTACCTAAACCTTCTTGTAAAGGTCCTCCAACCCAATCAAATGTAAATTTAAATAATAGTAATAGTGCACCTATAAAAATAGGATACGCTAAAATTGGGTTTAAAACTATATTATCTATTTTATCACTTATAGATATTTTTTTATCTGAATTAATCTTTGTGCATCTAGATAATATATCTTCTAATTTTTTATATGTTTGAACTTCATTTCCAAAATTTATATCATAATTTACAGTTTTATTTACTGAATTTTTTATAGCTAAAGATATTTTATCTACTCCATTTTTTTTCTTAGCTATTATAGGAACTACAGTAACTCCAAGTTCCTTTGAAAGATTATCAGAATCGATATATATACCTTTAGATTCTGCTACATCTAACATGTTAAGCAAAATAACAATGGGCTTATTAAATTCTATAAGCTGAGTTGTTAGATAAAGGTTTCTAGATAAATTGGATGCATCTACAATGTTAACTATAACATCCACATCTCCAGTTTCCAAAAATTCTTTTGATACTTTTTCTTCATTAGAGAAAGTATCCATAGCATATATACCAGGTAAGTCGACTATCTTTATGTCCTTACCTAAAAAACCTTCTTTTTTATCGATAGTAACACCAGGCCAGTTACCTACATATTGGTTTGAACCGGTAAGTAAGTTAAAAACTGTAGTTTTACCGACATTTGGGTTACCAAATAAAGCAACATTAATCATTATATAGCCTCCTGTCTTACTTTAGTGATATATTCTTAGCATCAGATTTTCTAAGAGCAAGATCAAAGCCTCTAAATCTAACTACAATTGGATCTCCTAATGGGGCAATTTTCTTAACTTCTATTTCTGTATTACTTATACATCCTAAAGCTAATAATCTCTTAACTAATTTTTCATTTCCATATATATTATCAATGATTCCTTTTTGGCCTACTTTTAAATCACAAACAGTCATGAGTGATACCTCCTAATGAAATTCATTATCAAAAATATTATAACAATAATAAATTTAACTGTCAATTAAGGACAAGTACTTAACAAATGAGTCAAAGTATATAAATGTATTGGATTTATAAAATAAAATCATATTTTATAAGACTTCATTTTATAGTTAAGATTATTGACATAGTATGTAAAAATTTGTTATTATATAAACAAAGAAAGAGATAAATTGGTGACCGTGGTGATTATATGGTGAATAGTGAATTAGAGATGTTAAAACAAGAAATAGATGCATTGAGGGAACAGATATATGCATATATGGAATATCCAGAAATTTTTAGAGATGAATTATTAGAATCAAGTAGTAAAATCGATATATTAATAAATAAATACATGGCTTTAACGAGTAAATAGTCCACATTAGTGGACTTTTTTTTATTCAAATTACAATTTTAAAATATATTTGCAGGTTTTTAAAAAGTAACTGAGACTAGTCATATATTATTTATTCAAGCATATAAATTTTATATTAAATACTTCTTTACTAAAGAGGATTATATAAATAGATAGGAGGTAATTATTATTATAAGTAATGGTGCTATAATAATAAGATTAATAATTGCTTTAATTATAGGAGGATTGACTGGATTAGAAAGAGAAAAATCACATCAATTTGCAGGATTTAGAACTCATATATTAGTAGCTGTAGGCTCATGTATAACAGCTATAACATCATTATCATTATTTGTTCAGTATAGTTCACAAGCTAGTATTGATCCAGCTAGATTAACAGCCCAGGTATTATCAGGTATTGGTTTTTTAGGAGCTGGAGCAATTTTGAAAACATCAAATGGTATAAGAGGATTAACTACAGCAGCAGGGATTTGGGCTACAGCTTGCATAGGTATAGCAGTAGGATATGGATACTATGTACTAAGTATTTGTGCATGGTCACTGGTAATGATAACTCTTTATATTTTAAAAAAAATTGATAAAATAATTTTTAAGAAAAAGCAAACTATATTTAGTGTAAAGGTAGATAATATAAATGTTATAACTATGTTATATAATATATTTCAAAAATCTCAAATTAGTGTTAAAAATATAGATATAGAAAATGTAGAAGATATATATTGGAAGTTAAGTTTTTTTATAGTATATGATAGAAGAATAATACTAGATGAACTTGTAAATGAACTAAATAATTCAAAAAATATAATAAGTGTAGATTATTTACATTAAAATAATATAAAATAAGATATAGTCATAATTAAAGTAGAGGTGCACAAATGAAAAGACATATAAAAATTATAACAGACGGATCATGTGATTTACCTAAAGAAGTTATTGAAAGGGTAAATCCTGGTATTATAGGTATAAATGTTTGCTTTGGTGAAGAAAGTTATATAGGTGGAGTAGAAATTGATGATAAAACTTTTTATGAAAAAATGAAAGTATCTAAAGAATTACCTAAAACATCAAGTCCCTCACCAGATAGATTTATAGAAGCTTATAAATGTGAAGAAGATGAAATATTAGTATTTACTTTAACATCTAAGCTTTCAGGAACACATAGTAATGCGGTATTAGCTAAAACTATGTATTTAGAAGAACATCCTGAAAAAAGAATTGAAGTAATCGATACACAAAGTGGTTCTATAGGTGTTGCATTAATGATGCTAAAATGTAATGAACTGATAGAACAAGGAAAAACTATGGATGAAATATTAAATGAAATAGAAAAATATAAAAAGGACATTATATTCTTTGGTGCACTAGATACTTTA
Source organism: uncultured Romboutsia sp. (assembly GCF_958366745.1). Taxonomy (NCBI): domain Bacteria; kingdom Bacillati; phylum Bacillota; class Clostridia; order Peptostreptococcales; family Peptostreptococcaceae; genus Romboutsia; species uncultured Romboutsia sp. The sequence continues at coordinate 33,584 of NZ_CATXCO010000001.1, read as the reverse complement.
GAGAATGCAATAAAAGGTGGTAGAGTAAATCCTTTAGCAGGAAAAGTAATGAATGCACTAAACTTAAAAGTAATAATTAGAATAGATGAAGGTTTAGTTAAACCTATAGATAAGGCTAGAGGTGGAGTAAATAGTATAAAGAAAGCTCTAGACTATGTAAAATCTCATGTAAATGATGAGAAAGAAAAAACTATTATAATAGCTCATGCAAATTGTCCTGAAAAAGCACATAAAATAAAATCTATAATAGAAGAAGATTCAAACTTTAAGGAAGTATTAATTGCTAGTATAGGCCCTATAATGGGAACATTTACAGCAGAAGGAGCTATATTAGTAGCTGTATTATAAAATTGTCGATAAGGAGTGAGAATATGGGAATAGATAGAAAAGATATAGATGATAAATATAAATGGAAAATAGATTTAATGTATTCAAGCCAAGAATCTATTGATAAAGATATATCAAAGATAAAATCCTATATAAATGAAATAAAAGAGTACAAGGGTAAATTATCACAAAGTAAAGAAAATATGTATGAAGCGCTTAATATATATGAAAAAGCTTCACAACTATTACAAAATTTATATGTGTATACACATATGAAACAACATGAAGATACTAGAATAAATGAAAACCAAGCGATGGCAACTAAAACAGATATGTTATCTACAGAGCTATCTACAGCATCATCATATATGGTTCCAGAAATAATAGCCATAGATGAATCTAAACTTAAAGAATATTTAGAAGATGAAAAGCTATCATTCTATAAAAAATATATAGAGGAGATATTAAGAGAAAAACCACATACATTATCAGAAAAGGAAGAGGAAATATTAGCCGCAGTTTCAGATTTAACATCAGTTCCAGAAAATGCTTATGATATGTTATCTTATGCTGATATGGATTTTCCAAAAATAGAAAATGAAGATGGAGAAATGGTTAAACTTACTCACTCTAATTTTTCAACATTCTTAAAAAGTAAAAATAATAAAGTTAGAAAAAATGCTTTTGATGCAATGTATAAAACATATGACAAGTATAAAAATACTTTTGCATCTATGCTATATGGAGGTATAAAGTCAGAAATATTCTATTCTAAAACTAGAAAATATGAATCTGCTTTATACGCATCTTTATTCCAAGATGATATAAGCGTTGATGTTTACAACAACCTTATAAAAGCAGTTGATGAAAATTTAGATACATTAAATAGATATGTAGATATCAAAAAGAAGTTTTTAGGATTAGAGGATATACATATGTATGACTTGTATGTTCCTTTAACTGAAAGCTTTGATATGAAAATACCTTATGAAGAAGCACAAGAAATAGTACTAAATGCATTAAAACCTTTAGGTGAAGAGTATTTAGGATTAATAAAAAGAGCTTTTGAAGAAAATTGGATAGATGTTTACGAAAATGAAGGAAAACAAGGTGGAGCTTATTCTTGGGGAAGTTATGATTCACATCCTTATATATTAATGAATTATAAGGACGACCTAAACTCTTTATTTACATTAATACATGAGTTAGGACATTCTATGCACAGTTATTATTCTAAGAAAACTCAGCCTTATCTATATTCAGGTTATAAAATATTTGTAGCCGAAGTTGCATCTACATTAAATGAATTGCTTTTAATAAATTATTTATTAGAAAAAGCAGATTCAAAAGAAGAAAGAGTATATCTTCTAAATTATTACTTAGAGCAGTTTAGAACAACTGTATATAGACAAACAATGTTTGCTGAGTTTGAAAAATTAACTCATGTTAGTGTAGAGGACGGAAATCCTCTAACAGCTAAAGAATTTAACGATATATACTATGATTTAAATAAAAAATACTATGGAAATTCAACTGTAGTTGATGAACAAATTGCACTAGAATGGGCTAGAATACCTCATTTCTATTCAAATTTCTATGTGTATAAGTATGCTACAGGATTCTCTGCAGCAAGTGCATTAAGTCAAAAGATATTAACAGAAGGTAAAGTAGCTGTTGATAAATATATAGAATTTTTAAAGAGTGGAGGTTCTGATTATCCACTTAATCAATTAAAAGCAGCTGGTGTTGATATGGAAAAGAAAGAATCTGTGGATAAAGCATTAGAAGTATTTAAAGAATTAGTAGATAAATTAGAAAAAGAATATTAGATAAATGAAAGATGTCTTATATAAGGCATCTTTTTTCTTACAATGAAATTATGTTTTTGAGCAACGGATGTATCCGTAGCGTGAGCAAGGATATATCGTTGGCGAAATGAGCGAAGCGAATTTTTGTTTACATAGATTTAACATTATTTACATTTACTTAACCAATTCATAATAATTACTTAACAAAATAATTGTAATATTAAAGCATAAGAATAAGAAATTAAAAAACTTGAAATAAATTTAAAATTAATTGGAGGAATTTAAAATGTTAAATAAGAGAGTAGCAACACTTTTAATAGGGACTATATTAATGGGATCATTAGCGGTAGGATGTGGTTCATCAGATAGTTCAAATTCAAACAAGATTACAATATCAGGGTCAACATCAGTAGGACCAGTAGTTGAAATATTAGGAGAAGATTTTGAAGCTAAAAATGAAGGTGTAAGTATAGAAGTTCAACAAATAGGTTCTTCAGCAGGTATAAAAAATGCTATAGATGGAACTTCACAAATAGGTATGGCATCAAGAGATTTAAAAGATGAAGAAAAGGCAGCAGGATTAAAAGAAACTCAAATAGCTATAGATGGAATAGCTGTTATAACTAATAAAAATAATACAGTAAAAGATTTAACTTTAGAGCAAGTAAAAGACATATATACAGGAAAAATAACTAACTGGAAAGAAGTTGGAGGAAATGATGCTCCTATAGTAGTTGTATCTAGAGAAGATGGTTCTGGAACTCGTGATGGATTCCAAGAAAATGTTGGATTCGAATCAGAAGAATTAACTAAGGATGCTCAAATAAGTGATGGTTCAGGAAATATAAAATCAATAGTTGAAGGAAATGAAAATGCAATAGGATATATTTCTTTTGGATATGTTGATGAAAATGTAAATGCATTAACTATAGATGGTGTTGAATTAAATGCTGAAAATGTAAAAAATGATAGCTATGCTATAGCGAGACCATTCTTATTTGCTAATAAAGAAGATGTAATAACTGAACAAGGTAAAAATTTCATAGATTTCATATTAAGTGAAGAAGGACAAAATGTAGTAGAAGAAAATGGATTTATAAGTGTAAACTAATATACATAAAGTACTATGCAATTAATATTGTATAGTACTTTTTTATATTTAAAGTAATTTACATTTTATCGTTTGTAATATACTCATTCAATTGGATTAAAAACTTAACATAAACTTAACTTTATAACATAAATCTAACATAAACCTAATATAGATTTAACTTTTAAAAGTTATTATTTAATTATAGAAAATTAATAGAATTAATTTAAAGGAGAGATTGATTTATGTTGGAAAAAACTCAATCAACAGAAATTGAGAATATATACAATAGGAATAAAAATAAATACATTTTAGAGAAAGTATCAAAGAATATATTCTTTATAAGTTCATTAATAGCAGTTTTAAGCTTACTGTTAATAATCGGATTTGTATTTTATAAAGGATTAACACCATTTATATTCAAGGGATATTCTTTCATAGATTTCTTTACTGGAAGCGATTGGTTGCCAGGAAGTGATAAATTTGGTATAGCAACGATGGTTGTAGCATCAATAGTTGCTACAGTAGGAGCACTTATAATAGGGGTTCCAATTGGAATATTAACAGCAGTATTTATAGCTGAAGTTGCTCCAAAGAAGGTAGCGAAAATTATATCACCAGCAGTTGAATTATTAGCAGGTATACCATCAGTATTATACGGAATATTTGGATTAGCAGTTATAGTGCCTAATATACAAAATATATTTAATTTACCAAAGGGACAAAGTTTACTTGCTGTAATAATAGTTTTATCGATAATGATGTTACCAACAATAATATCAGTATCAGAAACAGCAATAAGAGCAGTTCCAAAGGCTTATAAAGAAGGTTCTTTAGCACTTGGAGCATCTAAGATAGAAACAATATTTAAAGTTGTATTACCAGCAGCTAAGTCAGGAATTTTAGCAGCTATAGTATTAGGAATTGGTAGGGCTTTAGGTGAAACAATGGCAGTTATACTTGTAGCAGGAAATTCACCAGTTATGCCATCATCATTAATGGATAGTGTAAGACCACTTACGACTAATATAGCGTTAGAGATGGGATACGCATTTGGAACTCATCAAGAAATGCTATTTGCAACAGGTGTTGTGTTATTTACGTTCATACTAATATTAAATTTAGTATTAAATAAACTTTCAAACAAGGCGGGAAATTAATATGAGAAAGTTAAAAGAAAATTTATTAAAGTCATTAATTTATCTATCAGCATTTTTCACTGTATCAATGCTTGTAGTAATTGTAGGGTATATATTTATAAAAGGAATTGGTGGAGTAAATCTATCATTCTTAACTAGTGATTATTCAGCAGATGGAAGTGGAGGAATACTTCCAATGATAGTTACAACCGTATATACAGTTATACTTTCTATAGCAATAGCTACACCTATAGGAATTTTATCTGCTATATACTTACAAGAATATGCTAAAAAAGGAAAAGTAGTAAACGCAATAAGATTTGCTACAGAAAGTTTAGCAGGGATACCATCTATAATATACGGATTGTTTGGTGGAATATTCTTCGTAGTAGTTTTAAATTTAAAATATTCAATATTATCAGGAGCTCTTACCGTAGCGATAATAATATTACCAGTAATAATAAGAACAACAGAAGAAGCTTTAAAAACAGTTCAAGATGGATACAGAGAAGCATCTTTAGCCTTAGGTTCAACTAAATTCCAAACATTATACAAAGTAGTATTACCAAGTGCAATACCAGGAATATTATCGGGTGTAATTTTATCAGTAGGGCGTGTAGTTGGAGAGTCAGCTGCAATATTATTAACATCTGGTACAGTAGCACAAATGCCAGGAGGTATATTTGATAGTGCTAGAAACTTAACTGTACATGCATATCTTTTAACTAAAGAGAAAGGAGATATAGCATCAGCTGCTAGTATAGGTATTGTTTTAATATTTATAGTGTTATTTTTAAATACAGTTGCTAAGTTTGTAGCAAAGAAATTAAATAAAGCAAATTATTAAAGAAGATTTTACGAGGTGTAAATATGAGTTTAGATAATGTTAAATTAAGTATAAAGAATTTAGATTTATTCTATGGAGATAATCAAGCATTAAAAGATATAAATATAGATATAAAAGAAAATAAAGTTACAGCTTTAATAGGTCCTTCTGGATGTGGAAAGTCAACTTTTTTAAGAACATTAAATAGAATGAATGATTTAATAGAAAATGTAACAATAAAAGGGAAAATTGAGGTTGATGGCGAAGATATATATCAAACTGAAGATGTTATAAAATTACGTACTAAAGTAGGGATGGTATTTCAAAAGCCAAATCCATTTCCAATGAGTATATATGATAATATAGCTTATGGCCCTCGTATACATGGTATAAGAGATAAGAAAATTTTAGATAAAATAGTTGAAGAAAGTCTAAGAGGTGCAGCTATATGGGATGAAGTAAAGGATAGATTAAAAACATCTGCACTTGGATTATCTGGAGGACAACAGCAACGTATATGTATAGCAAGAGCTATAGCTATGAAACCAGAAGTAATATTAATGGATGAACCTACATCTGCTCTAGACCCAATTTCAACATCTAAAGTTGAGGAATTAATAGAAGAGCTAAAAAAAGATTATACTATTGTAATAGTAACTCACAATATGCAACAAGCTGCTCGTATATCTGATGATACTGCATTTTTCCTAAATGGAGTATTAGTAGAATATAGTGAAACAAAAGATATGTTTACTGCTCCTAAGGATAAGAGAACGGAAGATTATATAACAGGAAGATTTGGATAAAATTTGAATGATAACAATTATAAATTAAATGAGTTAAAGGGGGCAATATGCTGAATACAAATTTAGGACTGAGTATAGACACTTTAAAACAATATACTATAAATATGATAGAAGAATGTGTTAGTATACTAGATTTATCAGTTGAGTGTATGTTAAAACAAGACATTGAAGGATGTAAAAAAGTAATAAAACAAGATGATAAAATAGATGAATTAAGAGAATATATAAGAGATAGAAGTATTGAACTGTTAGTATTAAAGCAGCCAATGGCTAGAGATTTAAGATATATATATGCATTAGGATTTATAGCACTAGAATTAGAGCGTATAGGTGATTATGCAGTAAATATAGCAGAAGAAACTATAAAGATATGTCAAGACGAATATATAAAAGATTTAATCGATATACCTAAGATGTATGAAGAATGTAAAAAGATGATTTTAGAAGTAAAAGAATCCTTAGAAAATGAAAATGAAGATTTAGCTAGAGAGATAGCTTTACAGGATGATAAAATAGATAGTTTATATAATAGAGTACAAGAGGATTGTTTAAGAGTAATGAATGCGAATCCTCAGACTATAAATCAAGGTGTAAATCTTTTATTTATAGGAAGATATCTTGAAAGAATAGGAGATCATATAACTAATATATGCGAAATGATAATCTTTGCAATTAACGGAGAAATGACAGAAATAGGATAAAGCGTTAGCTTTATCCTATTTTTATATATTTAGAAATTATATAGTATATGAATAATTTTACAATAATTACAATAGAAACAACTATAAATAGAAGAATTACTGAAATAGATATGTTTAAAAAATCTATTTAAATAATAAAAAAATATTTTATATTATGATTAAGTAATATAGGTAAATGCATAAACTAATTATAAAATAAAGTAAATAATACTTATTTAAATAAGGTATTTTTCAAAAAAATTTATTTAAATATAGAAAAGCTTTAATAGGAAGATTTAAATAAATTTTAATAAAAACATATTAAAAATGTTTTTAAGAAATAATAGAATTTACTTGAAAGGTGCTTTTATATAAAAGGGGGCTATTAAAATGGGATTTGAAAATAAAGATGTATTAGGAAACACTATTGAAGCACAAGCTAAAGAAACTATAGAGAAAATTATAAATCAAGTAAAGGCTAGAAATATAGGTGAGAGTGAATTTCACCAAACAATAGAAGAAGTACTACATTCATTAGAACCTGTATTAGTTAAGCATCCAGAGTATATAAAGCAAAATATATTAGGGAGAATAGTTGAACCTGATAGACAAATAATGTTTAGAGTTCCTTGGGTAGATGATAATGGAAATGTTCAAGTTAACAGAGGGTTTCGAGTACAATTTAACAATGCTATAGGACCATACAAAGGTGGACTTAGATTTCATCCATCAGTTAACTTAAGCATAATAAAGTTTCTAGGATTTGAGCAAATATTTAAAAATTCTTTGACAGGTTTACCTATAGGTGGTGGTAAAGGTGGTTCAGATTTTAACCCTAAAGGAAAGTCAGATAATGAAATAATGAGATTCTGTCAAAGCTTTATGACTGAATTATGTAGACATATAGGTCCAAACTTAGATGTTCCAGCTGGAGACATAGGTGTTGGAGCAAGGGAAATAGGATATTTATTTGGACAATATAAAAGATTAAGAAATTCTTATGATGCTGGTGTCTTAACCGGCAAAGGATTAGCTTATGGTGGGTCTTTAGCTAGAAAAGAAGCTACAGGATTTGGCGTTATATATTTTGTAAATGAAATGTTAAATTATCATGGCCAAAGTTTTGAAAATAAGAGAGTTGTAATTTCAGGCTCTGGTAATGTTGCAATATATGCAGCTGAGAAAGCTATAGACTATGGAGCTAAAGTAGTTGCAATGTGTGACTCATCTGGATATATAGTAGATGAAAATGGAATAGATTTAAGTATAGTTAAACAAATAAAAGAAGTAGAAAGAAATAGAATAAAAGAATATATAGCTAGAAAAGAGGGAGCTCAGTATTTTGAAGGTCAGAAGGGAATATGGACAGTTAAGTGCGATATAGCTCTTCCATGTGCTACTCAAAATGATATAAACTTAGATGATGCTAAAATATTAGTTGAAAATGGAACTACAGTAATAGGAGAAGGTGCTAACATGCCTTGTACAAACGAAGCTGTAAAATATTTCTTAGAAAAAGGATTATTAGTAGCTCCAGCCAAGGCTGCAAATGCAGGTGGAGTTGCAACTTCAGCACTTGAAATGTCTCAAAATAGTATGAGGTTATCTTGGACGTTTGAAGAAGTAGATGAAAAATTACAGATAATAATGAAAAATATATTTAAAGTATCTAAAGATGCAGCTGAAAACTATGGAGCTCCAGGAAATTATGTAATTGGAGCCAATATAGCAGGATTCTTAAAAGTAGCAGATGCTATGGTAAGTCAAGGGATAGTATAGTAGCTTAATTTTATAATTAGGTTAATGTATTAATAAAGATCGCCAACGATATATCTTTGCTGCCGCTGCGGATAAATCCGTTGCTAAAAAGTAGCAGATGCAATGATGAGCCAAGGAATAATATAATTACAATATAAAAATAATAGATAAAAATCTGATATTTTATCTATTATTTTTTTATTTATAAACTAATAAAGTGTATTAAAAAATAAAAGAGCGTAGGCTTTGTCTACGCTCTGAAAAAAGGGATTATATATGATTTAATCATAATAATAACCTCTTTATTTTTAATTAAATTGATTTAATAGCATTATTACTTAAATTATTTGAATGAGATAAATTATTTTTAATATTGATAAAATTATTTAAAATAAGTTTATTAAAATGACAATCTTTTGCATCCATAAGTCTAACAACATCGTCATTAGATAAGTTATTATTTATAATATAATTAAAATCTTTTTCTAAACTAGCTTTATCAATTGAATTTTTATCATGAGTGTAAAGTAAACTTTCGAAAGCTATTACATCATTTATAAAAATATTTTGATTATAAATAAATTCATCCACATCTTTAGAATTTAAAGTAGTATTGTTGTAAGCTATATATTTATTAAGCCATGTATTTCTAATTATTAAAGGTTGTACATTTTTAGCAAATGTTTCAACAGATATATCTTTTTTAGATAATAAATCAACTATTTCTTTATTAGTAGCAATTGATTTATTGATAGCTGATTGCGTATACTTATAAGCATAAGTTGGGAATATAAGTCTATCTGCAATTATAGCAATAACACAACCTATTAATACAAAGATTAATCTTTGTATAGCTATAAAAGGTATATTAGCACCAACAGATATAGATCCTAATGCGAATAATGTAATACATATTACACTATATGTATACTTAGTAATATAAGTCATAGCATATCCTACAGGAAGTAGAAGTGCCATTCTAACTGAATCATCTTTAACTATAGAGTAAACAACAAAGAATATTGCAGCACCTACAAGAGTACCAATCATTCTATCACGAAGTTTTATATTAGCCTTATCTAAATAAGGTTGATTTATAGCTGCTAAAGTAAAGATTATCCACTTACCGTTTTCTATATTAAATAAAGCTACTAAGAATACTCCAATACTTAAAAGTAAAGCACCTCTAAAAGCAAAAGTAAATTTAGCAGATTTAAAAGATAAATCATTTTTTAAGTTAAAGTTTTCAAAGAATTTACTTCTAGAGTATTCATTGATAATTTTATCAGCGTTAGTTTGTTGTAAGTCTCTTTTTAATTTTGCAACATAAGGATATACTACTAAATTTAAATTATTATTGTAGTTTTCTAGATTTTTAGACTCGTATACAGATATATTATCTAAAATACTATCTATATTTGATTCATTATTTACATATAATTTTATGCTATTAAGTAAAGCTGATAAATCTTCTGTATTTGTAAATTTATTAGTTTTATTTAACTCTATATTTAAACTATCTAAAAATTGAGCAATAGATAAATATTTAAGTAAATCTATAGATACTTTAGATTTATTTTGGTTAATAGCAAATGTAAAAGATTCTATTAATTGATTTAAATTTACTTCAGCATCTTTATTTAAGCTTAATCTTTCTGTAGAATTAGTGTTTACTAATTCTATTTGTTTATTAATAGATTCTAAAGCATTGTTTAATTTAGATACAGATTCTTTTTTTAGTCTATCTTTGTTAGCTAATATTTGTAATAACATTATAGCAAGTCCACAAACAATTAAACCTAGGAATCTTTTTGGTAACTGTTGAGCAGTTACAGGATCATAAAGCATATAAATGAATGCTAATGAAAATGGTAGAAAAGCAGGTTTTTTTGTATTGTAAGTGAAAGTATAAAATATATAAAACATCATTAAAAATGTACTTATTATTGCTAAGTAAGGATTTAAAGAAGCTATATATGCAGCTAAACCAATAGTCAATTCAAGAAGTACAAAATATATAGTGTTTTTAACTGGATTTAGACTGAAGTCAATAGTTAAAAGAAATAATACCGCTGCAGTACCTTGAACACCAACTAATACGTTTTCTCCTCCAAATATACCTGAAAATAATAGAACAATAGAAGTTGTAATGAAAAATACTATTGTACTAGATATAATTTTTTTCTTATCCACAATATCATCCTCCTATAAATTATTGTGTTTTAAATTTAACTATATTAAGCAAAATTAAATAAATTTAGACAATATATACATATTATCATACGACGTTATTCGACAACAACTGATGAAATGTGAATCAATTGATATATATTGACTCAACTGATTCAATGTATGTATAAGTATTCAATATTTGGTTTTGTATGAAAGTATGTTATTATACATATATATAAGTTGTATATTCAAATCAAAGGAGTCCAAATATGGTAAACATGGAATTTGGTAAAAATATTGAGAAATTGATACAATTTTCAGGTCAAAAGAATTACTCATTAGCAAAAGAATTAGGATATGACGTATCTTATATAAGTAAGTGGATAAGTGGTGCAATGCTTCCTGCATCAAAGAATATAAAAAATATTTGTGAGAAGACTGCTAAATTTGTAGTAGATAATGCAACAGAAATACATAAGTGTGAAATTTTAGCGTATTATAAACTAGATATAAATAAGTATAGTAGTGATGAAAGTATAATACAGTATATACAAGATATGCTTAATGAATCATATTTATTTAGTAGTCAGAAGAAAGCTAATAAAAATTATATCAAAGTAGGAAAAGAAAATACAGAGCAATGTAATAGTTTATTATATATAAAACCAAGATTATTAAAGAAACATTTAGATGAAGAGATTATAGATTTGACTAAAAAAGAAATAAAAAATGATGTAATCTTATTAGCTGATTTATTTTCTCTAGGAAAAGATGATAAACTTCATATTGCAGGAATAAGAAGTGGTTCTACTATAAAAACAGAAATGAAAAATGTAAGAATTAGATTTTTAATAAGTTTTGATGAAAATGCAGAGGATATAATTTTTAATACAATATTACTTATGAATATGATTAAAATTTATTCAAATATTAACTTTACATTTTATAGTTGTAAACATGCTCAATACTCACTAACATCAGTAATAAAAGAAAATAGCTTTACTTATACTGTATATACAGATACTAAACAATGCTTGTTTACAAATGTTTCACAAGATCCGAAAGTAGTACAAGATATATATGAATCTCTTGAAGAAATGATAGAGACTAGGTCTAGAATTACATTTTTAGAAAAAAATCCAAGAGAGATTATATTAGAAAAGAATTATATAGAATATATGATAGGAAGAGATTTAAGATGGTTGATAGGAAATATGAGTGAATTATTTATGCCATCAGATTTATTCTTAGAAATAGGTAAAATAGTCTTTGGAGAATCAAAAGAAATAGTTGATGAATTAAAAAATATAGATGCTATACTTCAAAATGCTATATATAAATCAGATATACAAATACTTATGTACGAAAATGCTATTAGACAATATATATCTAATGGTAGACTAAGTTTCTTTAATACAACCATAACCTTATCTTTAAAACAAAGGCAAAGGCATATAGAGTATATGGAAAAGATTCTTAAAGAAAATGAAGATATTGATATAAAATTGATAAATGGAAATTTAGTAGATGATTTTAAAAATAAGGAAAATCCAACAGCTTATTTATCTAGAAATATTAATATTATAAAAGGAAATTTTGATGAATACTCAGAATATGAAAATAAATATCTAATAATAAGAGATAATAGGTTAGATAATATATTTAAAAGATTCTTTAAGGAAGTATGGGAAAGCGAAAGATATAATATAAGTAAGTTTAAAGAAGAAGCAATAATAAGAATATCAGACTTGTTAAATTATATAAATATATTAAAAAGTACGGTAGAAAAGTAATAAAAATACTATTATAGTATTTTTTTAGCTATATTGTAGATAAATAGCCATTTTTAATTTGCATAAAATGGCTATTTCTTTTTTTATGAAGATTTTTATTTATAAGATACTAAATATAGAAGTTAGACTCAACTTACTGGATGTATCTTTATACATCAAATTAGTCAATTTTTTAGGCATATGCATAAGAAAATAAGGCTAACCTTCATATGAGTTTTCGATAAAACTCTCAATTTTGTATACTTCACATAATATTTATATTTTCTATCTAAAAAATACTTAATTGCTTCTTTATATTTGCTGTAAACTTCTTATATTAGGATATATAAACATGAAAAAATTGTTAAAGATTAAGATTTAAATGAATTATTTATATTATTATAGTAAAATAAATAGTTGACAAAGTATTTATATCATTAGGAGGAAACAAGGTGAAGTTGCAGAAGATCGGTATGAGAACTGTTAAAACAGGTATAGCTGTTTCTCTTTGTACATTATTGGCACAGTATTTAGTGGAAAATCCAATGTTTGCAGGCGTAGGGTGTGTAGCATCAGTACAAGATACGGTAAAAGGGTCTTTAAAGTTAGGATTTAATAGGGTAAAGGGAACGATGATAGGTGGATTAGTAGGTTTTTTATGCGTACTGATTAGCCCAGGTAACCCTATATTAGCTGGTATTGGAATAATGACTACTATATATAGTTGTACAGCACTTGGGATAAATTCTGGAATAATAGTTTCTAGTGTCACGTTCTTATCTATACATTTAGGCATTATAGATTCAAACCCAGCTTATTATTCTATACAGAGAGTAATGGACACATCTGTAGGCGTTGTTATAGGTGTAATTATAAATTATGTATTAGCAAGACCTGATTACTTAGAAATAACTGATAAAAGCTTAAAAAATGCTAGGAGAATTGTAGGAGAGTGTATTAAATCTGGAATAATAAATAATGGAGTTTTCGATAGAGAGAGACTAAGAAAGAAAATTAGTAAATTAGAGACGATATATCAAAAGTTAGTTGATGAAATGAAATATACTAAAAATCAAGTAAATATAGATATAATAGAAAATGAGATTTTACTATATAAATCAATAAATCATCATATTAAATCTATACAGCTTATTGATGAAGATATATATATAAATAATGATAATTATTTAAAAATTAAAGAAATGTATAATGTAGATATTTTAAATTGGAAGATAGATAATGAAAAAAGTCCAGTATTCAACTATCATTTATCAAAGATATTAGAAGAAATAAATATAATAGATAGATTAAAAAATATAGATTGAAAATACAGTATATCATAAGTCTTAAAAGTATAGATTTATGATGTACTGTATTTTTTATGAGAAATTATATTAGAACATTGTATCAAATCAATAATCATAATGTTAATAACTTAGAAATTAAGAATGTTTAATAAATAATTAGCATAACTATTTTTAAAGAGAATAGAATTTTTATGGGAAAAATAAGTAAAAACAAATTGCTTATATTTTTAATCTATATTTTTAAATATACAAGATGCAATTAGTTTTAGGAGTTAGAGAAGGAGCGTTGGGGGATGAAAGCCAATTTTAAGGGGAATTCAAAATTAATATTTATTTCTTTATTAATAATGGTACTATGTTCATTAGTATTAAAAAAAATTTTTTTAAAAGAAGATGTAAGTTATTATAATAATGAGGTTTATAGGACTATAAAAACTAGGACTATAACTGAAATAATTAATCAAGACTTAGAAAGTTCAGTGAAAAGTAGCAATATAACTTATGATAAAGTAGCTTATATAACTATTGATGATGGACCGTCAAAGTTTACAAATCAAATATTGGATATACTAGATAAAAATGATGTTAAGGCTACTTTTTTTATGATAAATAGAAATATGAATACATATAAAGACGAAGTTAAGAGAATACAACAAGAAGGACATGGAGCTGGATTTCATAGTGTAAGTCATGATGTAAAAACATTATATAAGACACCACAATCTACACTTGAGGAGTTTTCTATATGTAGGAATACATTTGAAGAAATAACGGGTGAAACTTCAAATTTAATAAGAATTCCATATGGAAGTAAACCAAATACTCCAGAAGAATCATATAAAATATTAGTCGAAAATGGATTTTTAGTATGGGATTGGAATTTAGATACAGAAGACTGGAAATCTACAACTGATAATATTGTAAGTAATGTTCTTTTAAATGGAAGAAATAAAGATGAATTAGTCTTATTAGTACATGAGAAAGAGCAAACAGTTGAAGCATTAGATGGTATTATAATGATATTAAAAGAAAGAGGATATAAAATACTTCCGATAACAGAAGAGAAAGAGGCTATGAATTTTTGGAATAAAAACTTATAAATATATATTTTCAAAATAAGATATATTATCATAAATAATTGACAATAATAATGTTAATTAGATATAATTAAGAAATAAATTAAATATAAGACGTTGATGAAGAGGAGTATGTAAATACTACTAAAAGAGAGAAAAATTCGTAGGCTGAAAAATTTTTCAAGTATAGGTTTACAGAAGGTAGCTTCGGAGTTTCTAGACTGAAATAATAGTAAGTTTAGACGGTGAGAATCGATAAAATCTATTGAGAGTCATGATTTTATTATTTATTATATAATAAATATATAAGCATGGAATTAAGGTGGTAACGCGAGCTTTTCGTCCTTATTTATAGGATGAAAAGCTCTTTTTTATGCTCAATATATTTGAGTAAAATAGATTTCACTAATAAATATGAAACAAAGTAATTTATTACATAAAACTAAGGAGGAAATGAAATGGAAAATACTAATTTACCAAAAACGTATAATCCAAAAGACTTTGAATCAAGATTATATTCAAAGTGGGTTGAAGATGGATTATTTAAATCTAAGCCAAACCCAAATAAGAAGCCATTTACAATAATGCTTCCACCGCCAAATATAACAGGACAATTACATATGGGACATGCTCTTGACCATACTTTACAAGATATACTTGTAAGATGGAAGAGAATGGATGGATATGAAACATTATGGCAACCAGGAACTGACCATGCTTCTATAGCAACAGAAGTTAAGGTTGTTGAAAGAATAAAAGAACAAGAAGGAAAAACAAAGTACGAATTAGGAAGAGAAGAATTCTTAAAGAGAGCTATGGACTGGAGAAATGAATTTGGTAGAAAAATAGTAGACCAAATGAAACAGTTAGGAGATTCTTGTGACTGGGATAGAGAAAGATTTACAATGGATGAAGGATGTAACGAAGCAGTTACTGAGTTCTTTGTGAAACTTTATGAAAAAGGTCAGATATACAGAGGAAATAGAATAATAAACTGGTGTCCAGATTGTAAAACAACTTTATCAGATGCTGAAGTTGAACATGAAGAACATGATGGAAAGTTCTATCACTTAAAGTATCCAATAGCAGGTAGTGATGAATTCTTAGAAATAGCTACAACTAGACCAGAAACAATGTTAGGAGATACTGGTATAGCTGTAAATCCAGAAGATGAAAGATATAAGCATTTGGTAGGTAAGCATGCTATACTTCCTTTAATAGGTAGAGAACTTATAATAGTTGCTGATGATTATGTAGATTTAGAGTTTGGTACAGGAGCAGTTAAAATGACTCCAGCTCACGACCCTAATGACTTTGAAGTAGGTCAAAGACATAATCTTGAAAAGATAAATGTAATGAACGAAGATGGAACAATGAATAAGTTAGCTGGTAAGTACGAAGGTATGGACAGATATGAGTGCAGAAAGCAACTTATAGCTGACTTAGATGAAGCAGGATACTTAATAGCGATAAAAGACCATAACCACAATGTAGGTTCTTGCTACAGATGTAGAACTGTTGTTGAGCCAAGATTATCAGATCAATGGTTCGTTAAGATGGATGAATTAGCTAAACCAGCTTTAGAAATACTTAGAAATAAGGATTTACAATTCGTTCCTGATAAATTTGATAAAACTTATACTCAATGGTTAGAAAATATAAGAGATTGGTGTATATCGAGACAATTATGGTGGGGTCACCAAATACCAGCTTATTACTGTCAAGAATGTGGTGAAGTAGTAGTAGCTAAAGAAATGCCAAAAGAATGTAAGTGTGGACATACTCACTTCAAACAAGATGAAGATGTACTTGATACATGGTTCTCTTCTGCATTATGGCCTTTCTCAACATTAGGATGGCCACATAATACAGAAGAATTAAATTACTACTATCCAACAAGTGTACTTGTTACTGGATACGATATAATATTCTTCTGGGTAGTAAGAATGGCATTTGCAGGAATGTTCTGTATGGGAGAAACTCCATTCAAGCATGTATTAATACATGGACTTGTTAGAGACTCTGAAGGTAGAAAGATGAGTAAATCTTTAGGAAATGGTATAGATCCATTAGAAGTAATAGACCAATATGGAGCAGATGCATTAAGATTCATGTTAGCTACAGGAAACTCACCAGGAAATGATATGAGATTCTACATGGAAAGAGTTGAAGCTGCTAGAAACTTTGCAAATAAATTATGGAATGCATCAAGATTTGTATTCATGAATATAGATGAAGAGATAATGAATGGTGTAACTAGAGAATCAGTTGAAGCTAATATGACTTTAGCTGATAAGTGGATAATATCAAGAGCAAACAATGTTGTTAAAGAAGTTACAGACAACATGGATAAGTTTGACCTTGGAATAGCTGCTCAAAAGATATACGACTTTGCATGGTCTGAATACTGTGACTGGTATATAGAAATAGTTAAGCCAAGATTATATTCTGATGATACGCTTGCTAAGCAAACTGCTTTATACACATTAACATATGTATTAGAGAAGATATTAAAACTTCTTCACCCATATATGCCATTTATAACAGAGGAAATATACACTCACCTTCCAACAGTAGAAGGAAGTATAGTTATAGCACAGTTCCCTCACTATAACGAAGCTGATAACATGGCTAAAGAAGAAGAAATGATGAACTTAACAATGGATGGTATAAGAAACATAAGAAACGTAAGAGCTGAGATGAATGTACCACCATCAAAGAAAGCTAAGGTTATAATAGTTCCTACAGCTGAAAAGAAAGAAGCTATGGAAGCAGGTAAGGATTACTTTGTAACATTAGCATCTGCATCAGTTGTTGAAATAGTTGATAATGAAAACAACATACCTGAAGATGCAGTAAGTGTTGTTATAGAAGGAGTTAAGATATTTATACCACTTGATGAATTAGTTGACTTCTCTAAAGAATTAGACAGATTAAATAAAGAAAAAGCTAAATTAGAAGGTGAAATAAAGAGAGTTAACGGAAAACTTTCAAACCAAGGATTCTTAGCTAAGGCTCCAGAAAGCTTAGTTAATGAAGAAAAAGCTAAAAAAGCTAAATTTGAAGAAATGATGAATTCAGTTCTTGAAAGAATAGCAAACATAGAAGCTAAAATAAAATAATTTAGGGTAAAAACATATAAATCTCTAGCTAAAGTATAATAAATATATCTTAGCTAGGGATTTTTTTAATAGTATTAATAAATATAAATAAAAATTTATTATATACATTGGTATTATACTAAGGTATATAATATTATGTATAAATAATAAATATTAGGAGTGATACTTTGCGGTATATAAAAAATGGAACATTGAAAAGCATATTGCTAATAATAATAGGAGCAACAATTTTATCATTTGGGAGTTATAACTTTAATTATCAAAATAATGTTACAGAAGGTGGAGTTTTAGGCTTATTATTATTATTACAGCATGTTTTTAATATATCACCATCAATAACTAGTGTAGTAATAGATTTTTCATTGTTTACAATAGGATCAAAATTCTTTGGAAAGAAATTTTTATTATACTCTATTTTATCTACGATTACGTTCTCATCTACCTATAAGATATGGGAAAAAATAGGCTTTTTAGTCCCGAGTTTTACAAATAACATGTTAATAGCAAGTATATTAGCTGGTATAGGTGTAGGAGTTGGTGTTGGACTTGTAGTTAGAGGAGGAGGAGCCTCTGGTGGCGATGATGTAATAGCTCTTTTAGGTAATAAACTTCTTAAACTAAAAGTTAACCATGTTTATTTAGCAACAGATGCAATAGTTCTTTTAATGTCATTAGTTTACTTAGATATAAAACAAGTATTTTTCTCAATAATAGCAGTTACAATAAGTGGAAAAATTATAAGTATAATTTATAAAGATGATGAGGACAATAAAGATAATATAGAAGAAATAGATGATGAAATTATATATGAATAATATAAAGCTATGAGTTTATACTCATAGCTTTATGCATAAATAAAGGGAGAGAAGAATAATTAACTATGAAAGATTATTATAAAATCGGTGAAATATCAAAAATATATGGTATTGGTAGAGATTCACTTATGTATTATGAAGATATAGGAATACTAAAGCCATTTAGAGATAAAAATGGATATAGAATGTATAAGTTATCTGATATATGGAGACTAAACCTAATAAAAGAACTTAGAAGTTTAAACTTTCCAATGAAGAAGATAAAGGAATATTTAGATGATAGAAATATTGAGAGTACTAAGGAGATATTAAATACAGAAATAAGTTTAATAGATGAAAAAATAGAAGAGCTCTTAAGTTATAAAGAAAATATTATGAAGAGACTAGATACTATAAGTTATGAGTTAAAAAATCTAAAATTATACGAGATAGAGCTAGTGTATATAAATAAAAGAAAGGCATTAGAATTAAATGCTAATATAACGAAAGATGAAGAGTTTGATTTTCTAATACAAAAACTACAGAAAGATTATGAAAATAGGTTCGCCATATTAGGAAACAATAACATAGGATCTAGCTTCTGCTTAGATAAAATAAAACAAGGTATATATAATGAATTTAAGTCGGTGTTCTGTTTTTTAGAAGATGAAGAAGAAATTTATAATATTATATTCAATGAAGGGTATTACTTGACATTAACATATAAAGGGGAGTATAAAAATAATAAACATCATATTAATAAGATGTTTAAATATATAGAAGAAAAGGGATATAAAATTATATCTGACCCTATAGAAATATACAAAATTGATATTCATGAAACTGAAGATATAAATGAATTTGTTACAGAAATACAAATTCCAGTTGACATAAATCACAATAAAAATGATTAAATTCATTATGATATAATAAGTTAGAGGTATTAAGTTATTAAAAATAGGAGGAGTAAAATGGCAGGAAATTTATTTGGAAAAATGGCAGCAGATACATTAGGATTATCAGATATAGGAAAAATAATATCGCCTAAGGATTTTGACAAAGTTGATGGTGATGATTACATAATGAATGAAGATGGGGAGAAAATCTATTTCGTAATAAAATCAAAATCAGATGAGTATGTATTCACAAATAGAGGCTTATTACATGTAGATGGGGATAGTGCAGTAAGTAAAAAAAGGGTAGTAAAGAGACATGACTTTTACTATGAAAAAGTACATTCAGTAACATTAGAAACTGCAGGTACTATAGATTTAGATATAGAAATAAAATTTAGTTTTGGAAATAATTCATTTAGTATAGATGTTGATAAAAAACAATTAGAACAATTGAAAGATTTATATAAAGCATTAGTTGAGATAGGAAGAATACAAGGAAAAAATAGTACATCTATTGAAGATGGTATGAATAGTCTTAAGATGGCAAATGAAGCAATATCAAGAAGTTCACTACAAGGAAATGCATCAGAAATAGTAAAGGAGTTAACGAATTTTAACTTTAATTGGATGCAGAATATAAGAAATGAATACAACAACAAAGATTTTGGATATGTTTTTGAAAAATATATAAATAACTAATTAATATATAAAGTATGATTTAAATAAAATTTTAGGAGGCAATTATATGGCAAATCATGAATTTGGAATTATGCAAAATCAACCTATGAATAAAGAACGATTTGATGAATATGAACCCAATAAATATGATTGTATTGTAGTTGATGATAACTTTATTGAACCGATTTTAATAGATTTACAAAAATTAGATTGTTATTGGCATACTCTTCAAAATCCAGGTAAAGGTCTTGCATATTGTGGTATTACACTTATACCACCTGAATCAATGGATATATTAATAAAAATCTTATTATTACAAGATAAATTAGAATATACAGATTTGATTTATTTAGCTAATCAAGCGAAAGAAGAAAATAAATATATAATTCATTTTGGAATATAAATTATAATATAGATTTTAATAGTAAATAAGTATTTTATTATTAAACTCAATAAATATATTATTAACTGAAAATAGCAATTACATTAGATGAAAATTTTCTAATGTAATTGCTATTTTTATATAAAAATAAACCAAAATACACGTAATTTATGCAGCAGTTACTTCTGTTTTTTGAGATAATTTACAAAATACATAATTACATGGTTTTTGTAAATATTGAATCATAGGCCCTATTGCTAAAATGATTATAATTGTACCAATTCCAATAGTACCACCTAAAATAAATCCAAGTACAAGTCCGATTGATTCAGATGTAATCTTAGACATCATTAAAGATAAGTTAAGCTTAGACTTTATTGCTAACATAAAGTAATCAAGTGGAGTATTAGGTAGCTTAGATACTAAATATATAGATATACCTATGCTTATTATAGGTAAAGCTAAAATAAATACTGAAAACTTCATTAAAGTTTCAGTTATAACAATATTGCCTAAAAATAACATCCAGAAATCTACAAATAATCCTAAAAATATAGAAGTTATCATAGTGGCTATATTAGGAAATTCTTTTCTAATTATTCCACCTATAATTATTTGTATAAATGCAACAATATTCATACATAGTCCAATTGATAAGCCTGTTTTCTCACTTAATCCAATATTTACAGCATCCCAAGGTCCATTTCCAAAGTTAGAAATAGCTATAATAGAGATACCAAGAGCCATAATAAGAAGTCCAACTAAGAAAAATACTATTCTAAGTTTTAAATTAGTTTTGTCAAATTTTAAAGTACTTTCCATTAAATCCTCCCAATAAAATATATTCTATATACATTATACATTTTTATACACCAAATGCAAAACTTATAAAAATATACTATAATAAAATGTATAGAAAACTTATAAATTATATAATACATTATCTGAGTAAAACACTTAAGGGAGGAAAAATGGATTATAAAGAATCATTAAAATATATAGAAGAAACTCATAAATTTGGAATTAGGCTAGGTTTAGATAATATGTCTAAACTATTAGAACTTTTAGGAAATCCACAAGATAAATTAAATATAATTCATGTTGCAGGAACTAATGGTAAAGGATCAACATGTTCATTTATAACTAGCATACTAAAAGAAGCTGGATATAAAGTAGGATTATATACATCTCCATATTTAGAAACTTTTACAGAAAGAATAAGAATAAATGGTGAAAATATCCCAGAAAAAGATGTGGCTAGAATAGTTACTTTGATAAAAGAAAAAATAGAACAAATGGTATCAGAAGGGTATAGTTATCCAACTGAATTTGAAATAGTAACTACAATGGCATTTTACTATTATTATGAACAAGGTGTTGATTTTGTAGCTCTTGAAGTTGGACTAGGTGGTAGATATGATGCTACAAATATAATAAAAAAATCTGATTTAAGTGTTATAACATCTATAAGCTTAGACCATGTAGGAATACTAGGAGACACAGTTGCTAAAATTGCCTATGAAAAGGCTGGAATAATAAAGGAAAATGGAGTAGTTGTAGTTTATGATCAAAGTGATGAAGCTAAAAATGTAATAAAAGACATATGTAAAGAAAAGAATGCAAAATACATAGAAGTAAAATTTGATGATATAAATATAAAGAAATCTAACATAAATTCTCAAGTATTTGACTGTACTATAATAGGACAAAGATACAAAGATTTAGAAATAAAATTAATAGGAGATCATCAAGTAAACAATTCTGTACTAGCTTTAAGTGCAATTGAGATTTTAAATCAATTAAAACACTTAAATATAAATAAAGATGATATAAGACGTGGACTTATAAATACAAGATGGCCAGGTAGAATAGAAAAAATACTTAATAGACCTACATTTATAATAGATGGAGCGCACAATGAAGACGGAGCAAGATCTTTAGCTAAAGCAATAGAAAAAAACTTTAAAGGTAAAAAAGCAACTCTTTTAATAGGGATGTTAGAAGATAAAGACATAGATGCTGTTTTAGAAATACTTATGCCTTATTTTGATAAGGTAATAACAACTACGCCAGATAATGATAGAGCAATGAACTGTGAGATTTTAAAGGAAAAAATATCCAAGTATGTAGATAATGTTATATCTAAAGAAAATATAGAAGAGGCAGTAAACTATACTTTAAAAAATGCAAAAGAAGACGATATAATCATAAGTGCAGGATCTTTATATATGATAGGAACAGTTAGAACATTATTAAATGATATGATAATGTTGAGTTACTAAAATAAATAGGGTGGTATCAACCACCTTTTTTATTTTAGTATTTAAAATATAAATTTGAAAAATTGTATAAATATTCAATTTATATTTTTAATATTAGTATTTACTTTATGTTTTCGTTTATAGCTTTAGATAATTGATCTGGGCAAGATGTAACCTTTCCACCACATGGTATATTAGCTAGTTTATTAGCAACATCATGTGCATTTTGACCAATTACTAAACTTTTAAGTCCTAAAAGATTACCAGGACACCCTCCTATAAAATCGATATCAGTTATGATATTATTATCATCAACCTCGAAAGACATTTCTCTACAGCAAACACCACTAGGTTTAAATGTAATTTTCATAAAACAAACTCCTAATTATAATAATATAGTTAACATAATGATACACAAAAGAAATGCATAATACAAGCACTATATCTAATATATTTCTATAGTATATATTGTAGGAGGGAGGGTGATTACTTGAAGGTATATGTTTCTAACTATCTATCAAGAAGCATTAGTATACTAGATTACTCAACTTTGGAATTTGAAAGAGATATAAAGCTAGATGAAAATATATATCCACATAACTTTTGTATAGATAATAGACAGCAATTAGCATATATACCAAGCTCATTAGACGGTGAGTTATATGTACTTGATTTATCTATAGGAAAAATTATAGATAATATATCTATTGGAGGGAAATTGACTAATATAGCGTTATGTAATGACGAATTATTTATATCAAATGAAGATTCAAATAGTATATATATATTAGATGTAAAAACATCGAACCCTATAGGTGTAATTGGTGTAGATAATATGCCACATGGATTTGATATAGATTCTATTAATAATAGGTTATATGTAGCTTGTATAAATTCTATAATTTGTATAGATACAATAAGTAAAAGTATATGCAAAAAAATTGATACAGATTTTAAATCATGGCATGTAAAATTAGATAGAAATAAAAAGGAAATATATACGTCAACGCTAGATGGAAAAGTTGTAGTAATAGATGAAGAAAGTTTAAAAATAATAAAGATAATAGATGAGTTTTTATTGCCTGTTCAAATTTGTTTTAATTATGAAGCTAAAAAAATATATGTAGCAGATATGGGTTATAAAAAAGTGATGATATTAGATTATGACACTGGAAAAGTATTAGATTATATAAATATAGATGGAGATCCTCAAGGAATTCAGATATCAAATGATTATAAATTATTATTTATATCAGATACTAAAAATAATTTAATAAAGGTATATAACACATCAGACAATACATTGATAAAAAATATAGAAGTAGGAAAAGAGCCTACAACAATACTTTGTATGTAGGCTTAGTGATTTTCCTTTATTAATAAGTCTATAATTTCTGCATACATATAAGATGCATTATTTTTCCAATTATTACAGATTTGTTGAGCTTGTTTCTCTGAAGAAACATTTAAGTTTAAATCTATTAAGTTAGATTGATTTTCTATAACTCTTAAGTTAACAATAAACTCATTATTATTTTGTTGAATAAAACTGGATTTTACTTCTGTATCAGATAGTAAACTTTGTTTGTTAAGAGCAACATACTCATCTATTTTCTTAGTAAGATCTTCTGGAATTCTAGATAAAAAGTATTCTAAAATTTCAAGTCCTTTTTGAGTAAGAGAGTAGTATTCTCTATCAGATTCTTTATATGTAGTTAAAAATTTAGATTCCATAAGCTGAGATAAAAACTGTTGAAGAGAAAAATAATTCATCATTTCAGTTTCTAGAACAACTTGCGTTATTTGAGAATTAGTTAAATCCATATTAATTTTATCTAAAATATATAAAATTAAAAGCTTATGAGAAGCTAATTCTTCAGATGAGTTTTCAAACATAATATCATCCTCCGTAAACTATTTCTATATAATATATTAAACTAAAATATATAAAAATAAAAGTAGAATTTATATATTATTATAAGTATATTTTATGTAATAATTATTCTAAATAATTAAGTTTAATTTTTTATTTTGATTAAAAATTTATATAAAAATTTATTCGATAGTAATTAAGATACATGAAATTTTATTTATTTTAGAAACAAAAAGGCTACCAATTGGTAGCCTTTTTTACTTAGATGTCAAAATCTACTATACTACTTACCAGCCATTTGTTGTTCAGCTAATTCAACTAATTTTTTAGTCATATAACCGCCAACATATCCATTTTGTCTAGCTGTTAAGTTTCCTTTGTCAACAGTATCGTAGTTTGCTAATCCTATTTCGTTAGCTATTTCTAACTTCATTTGGTTTAAAGCAGCCTTAGCTTCTGGAACTACAGTTCTATTATTGTTTGACATAGTAAATTTCCTCCTTAGATGATAGTTAACAACATCTTGTGTTGTTGTTTATAATGTTCCCTTAAATTTTAGAAAATATACATAAGTTTAAAAAACTATTAATATTTTTTATCCATTTTTAATTTTTTATCCTTACGTATCCCATCTTGTATTCCATGGGCTTCTCTATAATAGTGCCTATTCTCAAATTTTAGAGTTTTCCTTGCAGTTTCTACTTGATGACCTTTAAGATTACCAAATTCACTTCTAATATTTGACATAAAATACACCACCTTTATTTAAGATTACTTTTAAGTTGCCCAAATAAATAATTTATTTTTATAGTAATTTTTTGAAATTAAAAAAATAAATTTTAGTATATGATTTTTTAAAGGGGGGTGTAATATGAAATTTAAACTGGGTAGAACTAAATCTTTATTTTCAAGTGTATTTTTTTTAATGTTAACCATGGTATTGCTATTTGGAATGGTTTATGGAATAAGATACGTTTGTTATAAGCAGGGAGATACAAATATGCCTATATACAAGGTAGATACAGATGATAAAAAAATAAGCCTGAGTTTTGACGTTGCTTGGGGTTCAAATAATATAGATGATATTTTAGAAATATTAGATAAACATAATGTAAAATCAACTTTCTTTTTAGTAGGAAGTTGGGTAGATGACAATGAAGAATTAGTAAAAAAGATACATAGTAAAGGTCATGAATTAGGAAATCATTCCAATACCCATTCAAATACTACAGTTTTATCAGATAAGGATATAGTAGAAGAAATTCAGTTAACTACAGATAAAATATCAAAGTTAGTTGGAGAAGAAGTAAGTTTATATAGACCACCATTTGGTGAGGTAGATGATAAAACTATGGAAATATGTAAGTCATTGGGTTATCAAGTTGTGAAGTGGGATATAGACTCATTAGATTGGAAGGAAATAGGATCACACCATATAATAGATAGAGTTGTTAGAAGTTCACAGCCAGGATCTATAGTATTATTTCATGCAAATGTAAATGGTGTGAAATATTATTTAGATGATATATTGACTAAATTAGAAGAAGAGAATTATGAAATGGTACCAGTATCAGAATTAATATATCAAGATAATTATACTGTAGATAGTAATGGTGTTCAAAAAATAAAAAAGTAAGTTGTAATAAAAAATATTATATATAAATATATTTATTATATAGATTTAAAAATTCTGATAAAAAGATATTAATTAACAATTTTGGGGGGATAAAAATGATAGCTGTAAAAGAAGATACTAACATAGTTAATTTAAAAGGGACGATAGAAAATAATTTACAATTTAGTCATGAAATATTTGGAGAAAAATTTTATACTACAAAAATAAAAATAAATAGACTTAGTGAATCATATGATGTTTTACCTATAACTATATCAGAGAGATTATTAGAAGAAGTAGATTTAAATGAAAATAAATTGGTTAAAGTTACAGGACAATTAAGATCTTACAATAAAAATATAGATAATAAAAATAGACTAGTATTAACTATATTCGTAAGAGATATAAAGCAAGAAGAAGAAGATAATAAAGATCCGAATAGCATATTTTTAGATGGATATGTATGTAAAGAACCAATATATAGAAAAACTCCACTGGGAAGGGAAATAACTGATTTATTAGTAGCTATAAATAGACCATATAACAAATCTGATTATATACCATCAATAGTATGGGGGAGAAATGCAAAATTTGCTAAGAGCTTAAAAGTTGGTGATAGAATACAAATATGGGGAAGAGTACAAAGTAGAGAGTATGAAAAGAAACGTGAAGATGGAGAACCAATTAAGAAGGTTGCGTATGAAGTTTCTATTTCAACGATTAAAAAAATGTCAGAAAATAATAATGATTAAAATTTCTTTACCTTAGAATTTACCTATTGAATAGTTACCTCCAATTTATTATAATTTATTTTATGAAATGATAAAATAAAGAGGGGGAGAACTGTGAAAAGCATACTATATCACAATTATGAGCCTAATGCGGATTTAACAGATACTTCTGATGATATAACTTGTTTTTTAGATAAGATAAAGTATACTATAGGTAATAATATATTACTTGTTGGAGATATAGGTAACTTAGGTAACAGATTAAGAATGCTCGGAGTTTCTGTTACAATACTAGAAAATACTTGTTATGAGGATATATGTTATTCTTTAATAAAAAATGTTAATTGCAATGTTGTAAAAGGTAGCTTAGAGTTTTTACCATTTGAAGATAAATATTTTGATAAAGTAATTATATTAGATCATTTTAATCATACAACTGACAGTGAGAGAGTGATAAGTGAAATAAATAGAGTATTAAAAGTAAACGGAGAAGTTATACTAGAAGATTTAAATTTAAAGAACATAAAAGTTAAATTAAAGAATCTAAAGCATAAACTTTGTGGTGAAAATATAAATTATCACTACCCTAATGAGATCATTGATTTATTTTCAAAGGTCAACATTAAAGGAATAATGAAGGAAATAGAGAACGAAAGATATATTTATATAGGTAAGAGAAATAGATAGTAATATAGTATATAAAGACTAGGTTTTACCTGGTCTTTTATATTTAAAATAATAAAATAGGAGAAAATATACTTATGACAATAAATTATAATTTAGTAATAGTAGTTATGCTTTTTATAGTACTTATGTCTATTCAATTTACATTAAATAAAATATATGTATTATTAAAAGAAATTAAAGAAATACTTAACCTAAAAAAAATTAAGGATAAATAACTATGATAACTCTAAAATATATAAAAGATGAAATACAAAAAATAGCAGAAGCTATAGAGGCTGTTTTAGAAATAGATGTAACTATAGTTGATGAGAATTTAGTAAGAGTTGCTGGAACTGGTATATATGTAGAAAAAATCGGAAAAAAGGTTAATGGATACTCAGCCTTTAAAAAATCAATAATTGAACAATCAAATATATTAATAACTGACCCAAGTTGCAATGAAATATGTAAAGAATGTTACTCAAGGTCAGATTGTAGAGAGTTTTCGGAAATGTGTTGCCCAATAGTATGTGAAGGAAAATCATATGGAGTAATAGGTCTTATAGCTTTTGATAGTGAGCAAGCAGATAGAATAAATAAAGATCATGAAAACCTTATCAACTTTTTAGGGAAAATGGCAGACTTAATATCTAATAAATTAAAAGCTCAGATTAAAGCTTATGAATTAGAGCTAGAAAAGAAAAAGCTAGAAACATTATTAGACAGTATGGATAAGGCTATAGTATCTATTGACGTGAAAGGAAACATAGATAGATATAATTCGAAGTTTAAAGAAATATTTAAATTAAGTAATCCAGTATGTAGTGAAAATATTTTTAACATATTAGATTTTATGGGAGCAACACCGATTAATAAATTTGAAAAAGAGAAATCCTATAGTTTTTATTATAAAAAAGGAAAGTATACTTTAAGAGGAATATATAATATAAATAAGATAGTATTAAATAATGAACTTAAGGGATATGTTATAGATTTTATAGATAAAAAGGATGCTATAAAAAATTATAATAAAATTAATAAAGAATATAAGATAATGCTTGATAATATAATAGGAGAAAGTCAAATTATAAAAAATACAAAAAGTGAAGCATTGATGGCATCAAAATCAACATCTACTGTATTAATAATAGGAGAAAGTGGGACAGGTAAAGAATTATTTGCGAGAGCTATACATAACCACAGTCAAAGGAGTGAGAATCCTTTTATAGCAGTAAATTGCGCTGCTATACCAGATAATTTACTAGAAAGTGAACTATTTGGATATGAAGAAGGAGCATTTACTGGTGCTAAAAAGGGGGGAAATTTAGGAAAGTTTGAACTAGCTGATAAAGGTACTATTTTCTTAGATGAAATAGGAGATATGAGCCTTCACTTGCAAGCTAAATTACTTAGAGTTCTACAAGAAAAGGAACTTAATAAAATAGGATCTAATTTAAATAAATCAATAGATGTAAGGGTAATAGCGGCTACAAATAAAAATCTAGAAAATATGGTCAGCAATGGATTATTTAGAGAAGATTTATACTATAGATTAAATGTTATACCTATAAATTTACCAAGTTTAAGAGAACGGAAAGAAGATATACCTTTATTGATAGATTTTATGGTTAAAGAGTATGCTAAAAAGCTTGATAAAGATGTAGAATATGTTGATGAAAGTGTATTAGAAACTTTAATAAAATATAAATGGCCAGGCAATATTAGAGAACTACAAAATATAATAGAATATAGTGTAAACATGTCATCCTCTAATAGAATTACCGTTGATATATTACCAAGCCAAATAAAGCAAAAGCCAAAAAATCAAGTATCGATGGAGATTGAAGATATAGAAACTTTGGATGAACTAGAAAGAAGAGAGATAATAAAAGCCTTAAATAAATATAAGGACTATAAAAAGGATAAAGATTTAGTAGCTAAGGCTTTAGGAATATCAAGAGCTACTTTATATCGAAAATTAGATAAATATAACATAATCTCAAAATGAGACAAAATATCATTTTGAGATTTTTTTTTATCATTTTGATACAAATATATAATTTTAATAATGCATAAAATTTATTTTTTGTATAAAATAAAATTAATAAATAAAAATATTTTTTTATGACAAATTTAGATAAATCTTTAAATAACTATATTACACATATTAAGTTTCTGAATTTAGATGCAGTAAACTATTATTTTATAACTAAATGTCATAAAAATTATATTAAAAATAAAAAGTTGGCATGATTATTGCTTGATATAAATATATCAAAAATATTTTGGAGGGATAAAATTATGAGAAATGTAAAAGAACAATTAGTTAATATATTAAATGCGGAGGTAAAACCAGCATTAGGATGTACTGAGCCAGTTGCTGTAGCACTAGCTTGTGCGAAAGCTAAAGAATTATTAGGGGAAGAAATAGTAAAACACTCTGTATTAGTTAGTCCAAATGTATATAAAAATGGAATGTGCGTAGGAATACCAGGAACAGAAAGATTAGGTCTTAAGATATCAGTAGCTTTAGGATTTATAGGTGGACACTCTGAAAATGGATTAAGGGTATTAGAAACTTTAACACCAGAAGAAGTTAAGCTTGCAGAGGAGTATATGGATAATACTCCGATAGATATATCACCTGCTGATACTAAGGAAAAGGTATATATAGAAGTTTCTTTACAAGGTGCTACAAGAACTTCAAAAGTTGTAATAAGAACAAAGCATGATAATTTTGTTTATTTAGAAGCTAATGGAGAGGTACTATTAGATGAAGAACAACCAGTAGAAGTAGCAATTACAGTTGAAAATGAAGAAAATATATTAGATACAATAACTATAAAAGAATTAGTTGAAAATGTAGATGAATTAGATTTTAAAGATATAGAATTCTTATTAGAAGGAATAGCTATGAATGAAGAAATATCTAATTATGGATTAAATCATAAAGTAGGTATAGGTGTAGGATACGGAATAAAGAAGTCTATGGAAGATGGATTACTTGGAGATGATTTATTAAATAACTCTATGATGATAACAGCAGCTGCGGCAGATGCTAGAATGGCAGGGGTAAAAATGCCAGTTATGAGTTCAAATGGTAGTGGAAACCATGGTATAACAGCTATACTTCCAATAGTTGCTTATAATAAAAAATTCCCACAAACTGATGAAAAATTAGCTAAAGCATTAGCAATATCTCACTTAGTAACAGCGTATGTTAAAAACTATACTGGTAGATTATCTGCCGTATGTGGATGTGGTGTTGCTGCATCAACAGGAGCTACAGCAGCTATAGCGTGGCTAATGAGTGGAGACATAAAGAAAGTTGAAGGAGCTATGGAACATATAGTAGCTAGTTTAAGTGGTATGATATGTGATGGAGCTAAATCTGGTTGTGCAGTAAAATTAGCATCAGCAGCATCAGCAGCAGTACAAAGTGCTATAATTGCAAATCAAAATTGTTTCGTACCATCTAAAAATGGAATAGTAGGTTCAAGTGTAGAAGAAAGTATACAAAATTTAGGTAGAGTAAGTGATAAAGGAATGACAGTCACAGATGAGGTTATAATAAATGTAATGGATGATATGAACAAGGTTAAGTAATTATCTTGCAAAACTATTTAATCTCCTATAAAATGAATAATATCATCATATTAGTGGAGGGTTAAACTATGAATATAGAAACTAAAAAGTGGGAAGTTTTATGTTCTGAAGAGCAAATAGCATCAAGACTTAAAGAATTAGGAGCTCAAATATCTAAAGACTATGAAGGAAAAAAACTTTTAGTAGTATCTTTATTAAAGGGAAGCTTCATATTCTGTGCAGACTTAGTAAGAAATATAACTGTACCAGTTAAAATTGAATTTATGACTACTTCAAGTTACGGACATGGAGAAGTAAGTACAGGAAATGTAAAAGTAGTATCGGATGTTAACTGTGACTTAGAAGGATACGATGTATTAATAGTTGATGACATAACAGACACAGCACTTACTATGCACCACGTTATGAATCATTTAAAAGCTAAAAATCCTAACAGTGTAAAATCTTGTGTATTACTTGATAAGCCAAGCAGAAGAAAGGTAGAATTAGTACCTGATTACTGTGGATTTGAAATAGAGGATAAATTCGTTGTCGGATACGGATTAAACTACGGAGACTATTATAGAAATATACCTTACGTATTTAATGTTACAAATGAAGATAGATAATAAAAAAGTTGCTCGAAATGAGCAACTTTTTTGTATAAGTAGATAGAGGATCTGACTTAAGTAAATTAAACTATTGTTCTAGTTATTTTGCTGATTATATTGAAATTACTATATAAAGTTTTTTACATATGAAAAATGTATATTTTTAGGTTTTAGTATTTTCAATAATTATATTTAATTATTAAAACGGGTTAAACTATATAATAAAAATAAGATATGATTTATTAATATTAGACATAAAATTATACACATAATAACAAAATGATTGTTACTATGTGTATAAAATAAATGATAAAAAAGCTATAAGGAGAACTAAAATGTGTATAAAAATGTTACACCATGTGTGTATACAAACTGATAAATATAAGGAATCATTAGACTTTTATACAAATGTACTAGGATTTAAAGTGATTAGAGAGAGTAAAGATTTCCATACTAGAGATTATAATACTTGGATAAAATTTGGCGAATTTATGATAGAGTTACAAACTGCTAAATCTAATGACACTTTACATAAATGGAGTTCATCAAATGCAGGACCTGTACATTTAGGTTTTTTAGTTGATGATGTACAAAAAGAATACGATAGAATTAAGAATTTGGGGTATACAGACTTTAAATTAAAAAATGGACAAATTGTATATGAAGTTGAAGGTGAAAAATTATTTAAAATAAAGGCTCCAGAAGGTACAGAAATAGAAATAAGGGATACAGATATATAGAGAATTTAAATAGAGTCAAAAAGGCAAATGGTTAATATTATGATAGTAGTATGATATTTTAAACTTAAGGGGGATACAAAGTGAGAAATTTCAACGAAAATTACTCTTTAGTCAGAGGATTACATGCAGTAGTAGGTGGAGATACCGTAGATATATATTTAAATGGAAATCCATTTTTTTATAATATTAAATTTACCGATTTTACACCATATGTATATGTACCAGAAGGAAAATATACAGTAGAAGTTTTTCCAAGAGATCAAAAGGAAAATCCAATTGTTACAGGAACTATAGAGGTTAGTCCAGGTGAACTAATTACTATAGCAATTACAGGTGAGTCTGATAAGACAATAGAAATACTACAAATAAAAGAAGAAATGGAAACACCAACAGGTAATAAATCTAGGGCAAGATTTATACATTTAGTTCCAAATGGAAGACCAGTAGATATACTATTAGATAAAGAAATGGTTTTAGAGGATGTTGAGTATAAAGAAGTAACTCCATATACAGATGTAGACCCTAAAACATATCAAGTAGATGTATTATTAAATGAAAATGGTCAATTAATTAGGCAAATAAGAGTAACTATAAATCCTGGAAGGGTGTATAGTTTCTATGGCTTAGGTAATAAACCTAACTTCCAAATTTTCCAATCTCTTGATGGAGCTACATTTATGATTTAAATAAAATATTAAAAGAGTATCTTATAATATAAAAGATAAGATACTCTTTTAATATTTACTTTTTTCATAAAATATATTTTATTTTGTAAAAACTTTTTTTAAAAAAATTATTAATAAACTCCTTGTGCTAGTTATAGTAGTCGAACTTAAAAAAGTTCGTAAATAGATTCTTCAAGGCTCTTG